>NZ_RZPW01000200.1:0-2162 GCF_003998455.1 Mesorhizobium sp. M7A.F.Ca.CA.001.08.2.1
ACCACGCACTGGGCCAGCAGTCACGACTTCCCCCGCCGCTACCCGAAGGTCAGGCTGGATGCCGAGCGTATTTTCATCAGGGATGGCGACATCTGGACGTCGGCCGGCATCTCGGCCGGAATAGACCTGGCGCTTGCCCTCGTCGAAGATGACCTTGGCGCTGAAGTGGCGCGCCGCACCGCACAGCAGATCGTCATGCACCAGCGCCGGCCGGGCGGCCAGTCGCAATTCTCGGCCTTCGTCGAGCTGGGCGGGCGAACCGGCCGCTTCGCCGCGCTGATCGAGTGGGTGCGGGCAAACCTGGCCGAACCGCTGACCGTCGAATGCCTGGCCGATCACGCGGCCATGAGTCCCCGCAACTTCGCCCGCGCCT
Source organism: Mesorhizobium sp. M7A.F.Ca.CA.001.08.2.1 (assembly GCF_003998455.1). Lineage (NCBI taxonomy): Bacteria > Pseudomonadati > Pseudomonadota > Alphaproteobacteria > Hyphomicrobiales > Phyllobacteriaceae > Mesorhizobium > Mesorhizobium sp. M7A.F.Ca.CA.001.08.2.1. The sequence continues at coordinate 374 of NZ_RZPW01000200.1, forward strand.
TCACGTCCGAGACCGGCGTCACGCCGGCAAAGGCGGTAGAGCGCATGCGCCTCGAGACGGCCCGCACGGCGATCGAGACCAGCCATCTCCCGCTTGAGCGCATCGCCGAAACCGCCGGTTTTGGCGATCCCGGACGAATGCGGCGCGCCTTCCTGCGTACCCTTGGCCAGCCGCCGCAGGCGTTTCGGGCGGCCGCCGAACACAGGGAGCTTCACTCGGGGCGGCCAAGCAGCGGCTCTGCCGGCTTAAGGGCCGTTCCGGTCCACAAGCGGACAAAAGCGAATGAGCGCACTTGATCCAGACCGAAGTTTCACGAAAATCATTCCAAAGCCGGCTGCTGCCATTCAGTGCGCCACTTTCGGCCTGTTGGACTGGATATTGCGGCGCCTGGCCTAATCGCCGCAGATGACGAACCGGATAGCCATTATGAGGAGACTGTTTATAACGGTCGCTGAAATCGCGATGACCAAGGGGAGACGATGCGCTACATACGTCCGCTTTCAATAGAAGATGCCGTTGGCCAGTTGGCCGGGTCGGCTGGTACGGCCGCCATCCTCGCGGGAGGCAGCGACCTCCTGGTCAGGATGAAGGGCGGCTTTGCCGAACCAGAGTTGATCGTCGACATCAAGGCGATCGATGGCTTGAGCGAGATCCGGGAGACGGCTGAAGGCTTCAGCATCGGCGCCGCGGTCCCTTGCGCCGTCCTGGGGGAGAACACCGCCCTCAAGAAGGCATGGCCTGGTGTCGTCGAGGCGGCCAAGCTGATCGGCTCCAAGCAGGTGCAGGGCCGCTGCACCATCGTGGGCAATCTCTGCAACGCCTCGCCGGCTGCCGACAGCGTGCCGGCGCTGGTTGCCGCCGGCGCCAGGGCAGTGGTCGTCGGGCCGGCGGGCAGGCGCACGATCCCCGTACAGAGCGTGCCGACCGCGCCGGGCAAGACGTCGCTGGCCAAAGGCGAGATCATCGAGGCGATCCTGCTCGACAAGCGCGAGCCGCGGTCTGGCGATGCCTATCTGCGTTTCATTCCACGCACCGAGATGGACATCGCGGTGGTCAGCGCCGGGGTGAACCTGACGCTCGACGAGCACGGTGTCGTCAAATCGGCCCGCGTGGCGCTGGGCGCCGTGGCGGCGACGGTGCTTCTGGTTGAAGAGGCCGCGGAGGTGCTCGTCGGCTCCAGGCTGGACGAGGCGACGCTGGAACGGCTCGCCAAGGTCTGTGCGGGCGCCTGCCGTCCCATCGACGACAAGCGCGGCACTATCGAATTCAGACGAAAAGTTGCGGGTGTGCTGGCCCAGCGGGCCGCCACATCAGCCTATGCACGTGCAGGAGGCAAATGATGGCTGGAATTGCAGTTTCAACGACAATCAACGGCGATGCTGTCGAGTATCTGTGCCAGCCCGACGAGACGCTGCTAGACGTCCTGCGCGATCGGCTGGGGCTGACGGGCGCCAAGGAAGGCTGCGGCACCGGCGACTGCGGCGCCTGCAGCATTATCCTCGACGACCGGTTGGTGTGCTCATGCCTGGTGCTCGGCGCCGAGGCTGAAGGCCGTCGCGTCGAGACCATCGAGGGCATGGCGCATGGCGATACGCTGCACCCGCTGCAGCAGAAATTCCTCGAGCACGCCGCATTGCAATGCGGCATCTGCACGCCGGGCTTCCTGATCGCGGCCAAGGACCTCCTGGCCAAGAACCCCGACCCGACCGAGGAGGAAATCCGCTTCGGCCTTGCCGGGAACCTCTGCCGCTGCACCGGCTACGACAAGATCGTGCGCGCCGTCCAGGAT
>NZ_RZPW01000200.1:2172-8958 GCF_003998455.1 Mesorhizobium sp. M7A.F.Ca.CA.001.08.2.1
GATGAAGGGAGCCTGAGATGAATTTCGATCCACGTTTTTCCGGACGTAAATTCGCCTCCGTCGGCACACGTCCGATCCGTCCCGACGGCATCGACAAGGTGACGGGCCGCGCGCGCTACGGCGCCGACTTCAACATGGCCGGCCAGCTGGTCGGGCGCGTTCTGAGAAGCCCGCACGCCCACGCCAGGATCGTCAAGATCGACACGTCGAAAGCGGAAAAGCTCGCCGGCGTCAAGGCGGTGATCACCGCGGCCGACCTGCCCGACCTCACCGATGGCGATGCCGCCATGTACGACGTCCTCGACAATTGCATGGCGCGCACGAAAGCGCTCTATGACGGCCACGCGGTGGCCGCGGTCGCCGCTATCGACGCCCGCACCGCCAGGCAGGCGCTGAAGCTCATCGAGGTCGAGTACGAGCTTTTGCCGCACGTCACCGATGTCGACGAGGCGGCGAAGCACACGGCGCCCTTGATCAATGATGCCATCTTCACCGAGGGCCTTGAGGAAAAACCGGTAAAACCCTCCAACGTCACCAAGCGCAGCCAGTTTGGCCATGGCGATGTCCATCAGGGTTTCGGGCAGGCCGACTTCATTGTCGAGCGCTCCTTCAAGACCGAGCAGACGCACCAGGGCTATATCGAGCCGCATGCCTGCGTGGCGAATTTCAGTTCCGACGGCACCGCCGACCTTTGGGTGTGCACGCAGGGCCATTTCGTCTACCGCCAGCACTGCGCCCAGTTGCTTGGCATGGAAGCCTCGAAACTGCGCGTCACCTCCTCGGAGATCGGCGGCGGTTTTGGCGGCAAGACCCATGTCTGGGCCGAGCCGGTGGCGCTGGCGCTGTCGCGCAAGGCAGGACGGCCGGTGAAGCTGGTGATGACCCGCGACGAGGTGTTCCGCGCCTCGGGCCCGACCAGCGCCACCTCGATCGACGTCAAGATCGGCGCCCGCAAGGACGGCACGATCACCGCCGCCGAAGCGACGCTGCGCTACAGCTGCGGCCCGTATGCCGGCTCCTGGGCCGAGATCGGCGCCATGACCGCGTTCGCCTGCTACAAGCTCGATAACGTCAAGACGGTCGGCTACGAAGTGCTGGTCAACCGGCCGAAGACCGCGGCCTATCGCGCGCCCTCGGCGCCGATGGCGGCGTTCGCGGTGGAAAGCGCTGTCGACGAGCTGGCCAAGAAGATCGGCATGGATCCGGTCGACTTCCGGATCAGGAACGCCGCGCAGGAAGGCACACGGTCCTCCTACGGTCCGGTCTACGGCCCGATCGGCATCGGCCCGACGCTCGAGGCGGTGAAGAGCCATCCGCACATGAAGGCGCCGCTGGGCAAGAACCAGGGCCGCGGCATGGCTTGCGGCTTCTGGTTCAACTTCGGCGGCCAGACCTGCACCGACCTCAACATCGGCATGGACGGCTCGGTCTCGCTTGCCGTCGGCACAGTCGACGTCGGTGGTTCGCGCGCGTCGCTGTCGCTGGTGGCGGCGGAGGAACTGGGCATCGACTATTCTCAGGTCAAGGCGATCGTCGCCGACACGTCCAGCCTCGGCTACAACGACATGACGGACGGCAGCCGCGGCACCTTCTCCTCTTCCATGGCAACGATCTCGGCCGCTCGCAACGCGATCAAGATCCTGCGCGAGCGCGCCGCGCAGATGTGGGACATTGCCGTCGACGACGTGGTCTGGGAGAAGGGCCACGCGATCGCCAAGGGCGAGAAGCACGGCAATCTCGGCAAGCTGTCGCTGAAGGAGATCGCGGTCGAGTCGGGCAAGACCGGCGGGCCGATCGCCGGCCACAGCGAGCTCGTCGCCGATGGCGCCGGCGTCTCCTTCGCCACCCATATCTGCGATATCGAGGTCGATCCCGATACCGGGGCCGCCAGGGTCATCCGCTACACGGTCGTGCAGGACGCCGGCAAGGCGGTGCACCCGACCTATGTCGAGGGACAGTACCAGGGGGGCGCCGCGCAAGGCATCGGCTGGGCGCTCAACGAGGAGTATATCTACGGCAAGGACGGGCGGCTGCAGAACGCCGGCTTCCTCGATTACCGCATCCCGGTCTGCTCGGACCTGCCGATGATCGACACCCAGATCCTCGAGATCCCCAACCCTAACCACCCTTACGGGGTGCGCGGCGTCGGCGAGACGTCGATCGTGCCGCCGCTGGCGGCGATCGCCAATGCGGTGTCGAACGCCGCGGGCGTGCGCATGACGCACATCCCGATGTCGCCGCCGCGCATCCTTGCCGCGATCGAGGCGGAACGGGAATGGTCGAAGTAACGCTCTGGGGCTCGCTCGCCGCGACCGCCGGAGGCAACAGCAAGGTCGAGATCGAGGCCAAGGACATAAGGGAGCTGTTCAGGAAGCTGGCTGAACAGTATCCCGGCCTCGAGCCCTTGATCGACAAAGGCATAGCCGTTGCGATCGACGGGACGATCTATCGGGATACGTGGTCGAAGAAGCTGCCGGAGGGGGCGGAGATTTTTCTGCTGCCGCGATTGGCGGGGGGATAGGCGGACACATGGCAGGGTAAAAGGTGCACTGTCACCGTAATTCTAAGAAGGCCAAAAGCCGCTGTTGGATTCGACCGGGAGGAGGGTCTGATTTGCGCCCCATGCCGGTCATCGCCACGGCTCATCGCCTCTTCTCACGAGCGGACATCTTCGCGACTAGGCTGAAGCTCGCTCGGCGCCGAGAACCCGCAGCGGAATGTCATGGACTCGATGGTCGGCCCTCTCATCTTTCCGTCCGCCCACCGCATATGCGCGACGTCGAAACCCCGGGAAGGATTGCGTTGGTGCGGCGCTGATCAGACTGGTTGCGCCTCTTCAGTGTGGCGTGCGTTCCAATGGCGCAGCAGGACCGGGACCAAAAGCGCCACGCCGAGTAGCGAGGAATAGAGTTCGGGTGCCACCAGAAGCAGGGCGGCGAACACGAGCAGCACGTTTTCCCATGGGCGTGTGCGCACCAGAAGATAGCGCGATAGCGCGGCGCCCAGGCAGGTGATGCCCAGCACGCAGCCGAAAAAGGCGAGGAAGAAGTTCGGCCAGGTGAAATCCTTCGTCACCAGCAGCAGGGACGGTGAGAAGACGAACACGAAAGGAACCAGTGCCTTACCCATCCCAAGCCGGAAGGCGGTGTTGCCGGTCTTGAACGGGTCCGCCCCCGCCATGCCAGCGGCGGCGTACGCCGCCAGCGCCACCGGTGGCGTGATGTCCGCCAGCAGTCCGTAATAGAACACGAAGAAGTGAGCGACGATCGGCTCGGTGCCGAGCATGACAAGCGCCGGCGCCGCGATCGTCACCATAATGATGTAGTTCGCGGTCGTCGGGATGCCGCAGCCCATCAGGATGCAGACGACGCCAGTCATGATCAAGGTGAACAATAGGGTCAGGCCCTGGGCCGAGAAGATCGCCTCGGGGATGAAGGTGCCGAAGAGAAGGGAAAGGTGTCCGGCCGTCGATGTGACGATGTAGGACAGCTTGAAGCCCACTCCGGTCAGGGTGACGACGCCCACGACGATGCCGACGGTTGCGGCAGCGGCTCCGACTGCGAGCGCATATTTGGCGCCGTCGCGCAGACACGTCACGATGTCGGCGACCGACATGCGCCGGCGCGGATTGAGCAAGCCGACGAGAATACACAAGGTGATGCCCCAGAAGGCGGCCATGTAGGGCGTGTAGCCCGAGAGCAGCACGCCGATGAGAACGACGAGCGGGATGATCGTCGGCCAGTCCCGCTTCAGCGCCTCGACGACATCGGGCATCTCGTCCGGCCTGAGCCCCCTGAGGCCGGTTCGCTTGGCCTCGAAATGCACCTGCATGAACACGCCAAAGAAGTGCATGAAGGCGGGCACGATGGCGGCAAGGATGATGGTCGTGTAGGGCAGTTCGAGAAATTCGATCATCAGGAAGGCCGCTGCGCCCATGATCGGCGGCGTCACCTGGCCGCCGGTCGAGGACGCCGCTTCCACCGCTGCGGCGAAATGTTTCTTGTAGCCGAGCTTGATCATCGCCGGGATGGTCAGCGAGCCGACGGTAACGGTGTTGGCGACCGACGAGCCGGAAATCATGCCGAACAGCGCCGAGCCGAAGATCGACACCTTGGCGGGACCGCCGGCGTAGCGGCCGGCGACCCACGCCGCGCAGTCGAGGAAGAGCTGGCCGAGGCCAATGCGGGTGGCGAAGACGCCGAACAGCACGAAGTGGAAGACGTAGGTGGCGACGACGCCGAGCGCGATGCCGTAGATGCCCTGCGTCGTCAGATAAAGGTGATCGACAAGCTGGGAGACGGACGCGCCGGGGTGCACCAGAATGCTCGGCATGTACCGCCCCAACAGCGCGTAGGCCATGAAGACGACGGCGATGATGGGCAGCGGGATGCCGACGGAGCGGCGCGTCGCCTCCAGCAGAAGCAGGATGAGGATAAGGCCGAACACCACGTCGAGCGCCGTGGGATTGCCGACGCGGAAGGCAAGGTCGTCGAGCGGGATCATAGGCACGTGCATGACGACGACGACCGCAGCGATCGCCAGCAGCCAGTCGAAAAGGGGTATGCCGAGCGGCCGCAGGAGGCTGGACCGCGCGGGCTGGTCGTAGCTTTTCTTCACCAGCGGGAAGACGAGGAAGATCAGCGCCAGCACCATCGACAGGTGGATGCCCCGGTGCAGCATTTCCTGCAGTAGGCCGAAACCGGCGGTGTAGTAGTGAAACAGTGACAGCGCCACCAGGAGGAAGCCGACCAGCCAGCCCGCGACACGGGTCAGTGGCCGGAAGCGGATTTCGGAGTCGAATTTCTCCTCCAGTTCGCGAGCGCTCTCCTCATCGAACTCCATTGCGGAAAGCTTGATCTTGTCGTCATCGCTCATGGCCGGTTCCGTGTCCTGAATTTCCAGACAAAAGAGGCGGAAAGCATCCCTTCCGCCTCGTTGTTGTCAGCCGGTCCAAATGCCTCTTATTTCAGGGTGCCGACTTCCTTGTAGAATTTCTCTGCGCCGGGATGAAACGGAATGCCAGCGCTGGTAACCGCGTTCTGGAGCGTGATCAGCTTGCCCTTGGCGTGGCCTGCCTGCAGGGCCTTTTGGGTTTCGTCGCTGTAAAGCGACTTGACGATCTTGTAGACGAGGTCGTCGGTCTGCTTGGCGCTGGTCACCCATTGAGCGGCGACGGAAATGGTCTTGGTTTCGCCGACATTTTTGTAGGTGCCTTCCGGCACGGTATCGGTGGAGAAGAACTTCTGCTCGGACAGCAGCTTGTCGGCCTCGGGGCCGGTGATCGGCACCAGCGTGATGTTGTTGGTGGTGGCAAGCTCAACGATTGCGCCGGTCGGATAACCACCGACGAAGAAATAAGCGTCCATGGCGCCATCCTGCAGCCGCTCTCCGGCCGGGCCAGGCTTGAGATATTCGGGCTGCACGTCCTTTTCAGCCAGACCGTAAGCGCCAAGCACAAGTCGCGCATCGACGATGGTGCCGGAGCCCGGCTCGTCAAGAGAGACGCGTTTGCCCTTGAGATCCGCCACCGACTTAATGCCGGCGTCGGCACGCGCGACCAAATGGATCGTCTCGGGATAAAGCGTCGCGATGAGGCGCAGGTCGTCAACCTTGGGCTTGCCCTCATAGAGGCCGGTGCCCGAATGCGCCCAGTAGGCGACGTCGGATTGCGTGAAGCCCGATTCGGACGCGCCCGACTGGATGGCGCTGATGTTGGCCACCGAACCGTTGGAGGACGTGGCGGTGGCGACCAAGCCTTCGACGCCGGCCGCCCCGGTTGCCGAGATGGCGTTGGCGATCAGGCCGCCCACCGGATAGTAGGTGCCGGACGTTCCGCCCGTGCCGATGCGGAAAAACGCCTGCTGCGCGCGTGCCGGCGAAAATCCGGCCGCAGCCAAAGCCAGAGCGCCCGCGCCTATGGAAAAGGTGCGGCGGTTGATCGAAATAGTCATGCTACCTCCCAGTCTAAAAACCGGCAGGATGTTGCAGCGGCCAAGGTGTTGTCAACCTGTACACGCTTTTTGAGAGCGGATCGGTCCTCGCGGGCTGGCCGTGGCGCATCCTCAATAGGTGCAAATTTTGAAGAAGCACCAAAATTCGATCTGAGCCTTTATCATTGGTTGAACGGCAGTAGTTCGCATCCTTGCGCCAAAAAGCTGCCTGTCTGAATTCGGCCCAAACGCAGCCATTCACCTCAACCCGCCCCTATCTCTCCCTCCACAACCCTCAAATAAGCCGTCGCCTTGCCCCCTCCGGCATCTGCAGGATGGTCAAGAGCGTCGTCAGCACGGTCAGGATCAGGGCGCCGAGGATGGTGCCGGTGTAGACACCGCGGCCCCCGAAGATCGAGGTGCCGCCAATGACGGCGGCCACCCCGGCGCCTTCCGCCCGGAAGGCGCGGCAGTCTATGGATACTTGGTCGGCGGTACGGCAGGGTTCAAATCGCCCTGCAGTTCCTTCGGCAGCGGCAGGCTTGAGCATTGCAGGTGCACTTCGCGGGCGAACAGCTTTCGTTGCTTCTGCTCATGCTCCTTGATGGCTGCTACGAGCCCCATCGAGTATGGACCAAGCAGGACGCCGAAACCCCATCCCGGATGCTCTTTCTCGCGAGCCTCGTAATCCGAAGCCGCCCTGCGGGCCTGCTGGCATGCCGGGGAGGCCCATTTCTGGTCCTGCTGCGAAAGCGACGCCTCATAGTCGACCGGGGAGGTCGCGCACCCAGCCACTGCCGCAGTCAATGCGAGGCAGATTGCGTTTCTCATCCGAAGCCTCTCCTAAGCCTTGTGA
>NZ_RZPW01000201.1:0-8942 GCF_003998455.1 Mesorhizobium sp. M7A.F.Ca.CA.001.08.2.1
GAAGCCGCCTCTGATGCGTGAGCACCGGCTTTATCAGGCCGACTGGCTGATGCGGTTTTACGGCTTTTCGCAACCGGAAATCCTCGCCGGCAGCAGCGACGGCATGCTCGATCTCGCCGTCGACCCGAAGCTGGGCTGGGCACTGCGCAACCGGGGGCAGTTTCCCGTCGACATCAATCGCGCCGACCGCGAAGCGCTGCTGCGGGTGCCGGGTCTCGGCACCAAGGTGGTGGCGAAGATTTTGGAGACGCGCCGGCACCGGCGCATGCGGCTCGAGGACGTCGGACGGATCTGCCAGTCGATCGCCAAGCTCAGGCCGTTCATCATCGCCGAAGGCTGGTCACCTGGCGCGCTGACCGACAAGGCCGGCCTGCGCGAAAAGATTGCCTCCTCCTGCGAACAGTTGTCGTTGTTCTGATCATGCGGCCGGCGGAACTCGATCTCGCCAGATACAGAGTTCGGCTCGACAGCGAGACGGATTTTGCGGGCTGGCGTGACGCGGCACGGCGGCTGGCCTTGAATGAGGTCAGGCCCGAGGACGTCGACTGGCATGTCGCGCCAGGCTCTGAGCAGGCACAATTGCCTGAAGTGCCTGCGGGCGCGCAACTCGTCGTGCCGCGCGACTTCCTCGGGCATGCCGAAACGGCGTTCTGCCATTCCGATCCCGGCCGGTTTGCCTTTCTCTACCGAATGCTGTGGCGATTGCGCGACGAGGCTAAACTGCTGGAAATCGCGTCGGATTCCGACACCAGGCGGCTCGAGGCCATGGAGAAGGCGGTGCGGCGCGACAGCCACAAGATGCACGCCTTCGTACGTTTCCGGAAAATCGGCGACGGTGCCGATGAGCGCTATGTCGCCTGGTTCGAGCCGGATCATTTCATCGTCGAGCGCAACGCCGATTTCTTCGTCAGACGTTTCACCGGCATGCGCTGGACGATCCTGACCCCTTATGCCTCTGCCGACTGGGATGGCGAAAGGCTGGCGATCGGGCCGGGCGCGGCCAAGGGCGATGCGCCTGATCAGGACGATACCGAGGCGCTCTGGCGCACCTATTTCGAGAACATCTTCAACCCGGCGCGATTGAAGGTGAAAGCCATGCAGAAGGAGATGCCGAAGAAATATTGGCGGAACCTTCCCGAGGCCTCGCTCATTCCAGACATGATCGCAGGAGCGGACAAGGCCGCCAAGGACATGATTGCGAAGATGCCGACAACACCCGCGCCGCACCACGCAAAGGTGCAGGCACGGCATTGGCCGAAGCAGCCCGTCGAAGCACCGGAAGATGATGCAAGCACGATTCCGGAATTGCGCGAGGCAGCGAAAGGCTGCCGCCGCTGCCCGCTGTGGCGCGACGCGACGCAGACCGTCTTCGGTGAAGGCCCTGACAATGCCAAGGTGATCTTCGTCGGCGAACAGCCGGGGGATCAGGAGGACCTCGCCGGCAAACCTTTCGTGGGTCCGGCCGGCAAGGTGTTCGATGCGATCCTGGACGATGCCGGTGTCGACCGGCAAAAGGTCTATGTCACCAACGCGGTCAAGCACTTCAAGTTCGAGCCGCGCGGCAAGCGCCGCATCCACTCCAAACCGAATTCCGGTGAGATTCAGGCCTGCCGCTGGTGGATCGACCAAGAATTCGAGCTGATCAAGCCGAACCTCGCCGTGGCACTCGGCGCGACAGCGGCGATGTCGCTGCTCGGCAAGGCGATTCCGGTGACAAAGATGCGCGGACAAGTGATCGAGCGCGAGGACGGATTGCGCGTGTTCATCACCATCCATCCCTCCTTCATCCTGCGCATCCGCGAACCCGCGGACAAGGAGGCTGAACGCGAACGGTTCCTGCAGGACATGAAGCTGGTGAAGCGGCTGATGGCCGCCTGATTGTCTGTTTTGCGCGATTCCGGACGGAAAACCGCTTCACGGTTTTCCTGGAATTGCTGCGGCTATCTGATCAGAATTGCCCTGAGATCGTTGACATTCGTACCGGTCGGGCCGGGTACGAAGAGATCGTCAACCGCGTTGAAGGCCGTCCAGGCATTGTTGCCGGCAAGCATAGCCTTGGCGTCCACCCCGGCAGCGCGCATGCGCGACACGGTCGAAGCATCGGCAAAGGCACCGGCATTGTCTTCCGAACCGTCGATGCCGTCAGTGTCGGCGGCCAGCGCATTGATACCGTCGACGCCATTGATGCCGATGGCGAAGGCGAGCAGGAATTCCGAATTGCGGCCGCCCTTGCCTTTTGCGCGCAGCGTCACGGTTGTCTCGCCGCCCGACAGGATCAGCACCGGCCTCGAGAAAGGCCTGTTGCGCGTCGCCACTTCACGCGCGATCGCGGCGTGGACACCGCCAACCTCGCGCGCCTCGCCTTCGATGGCATCGGAGAGGATAACCGCCTCGACGCCTTGCCGTTTCGCTTCCGCAGCGGCGGCTTCCAGCGATACCCCGGCCGAAGCGATCAGATGCACCTCGTTGCGCAAAAAGCGCTCGTCATCCGGGCTTGGCGCATCGGCGGCCGGCGAATTGATATGCGCCATCACCGAGGCCGGCAGTTTCATGCCATAGGCCGATATCGAGGCCAGCGCGTCGGCGCGGCTGCCTGTATCCGGTACGGTTGGGCCGGAGGCGACCATTGCCGGATTATCGCCGGGAATATCGGAGACGATCAGCGACACCACCCTGGCCGGCCATGCGGCCGCCGCCAGCCTGCCGCCTTTGATGGTGGAAAGGTGCTTGCGGATAGTGTTCATCGCCGCGATCGGCGCACCCGAGGCGAGCAGCGCCTCATTGACCGCGATCTCGTCGGCCAGCGTCAAGCTGCCGGCCGGCGACGGCAACAGCGCCGAGCCGCCGCCGGAAATCAGCGCCACCACCAGATCGTCCGCCGTCAGCCCTTGCACCTTCGCCAGCAGCCGGCGCGAGGCTTCAAGGCCGGCAGCGTCCGGCACCGGGTGCGCCGCCTCGATGATCTCGATGCGCTCGCAGGTCGCGCCATAGCCATAGCGGGTGACGACCAGCCCTTCGATGGGGGCGTCCCACACTTTCTCGAAGGCTGCCGCCATTTGCGCCGAGCCTTTGCCCGCGCCGATGACGATGGTACGGCCCTTGGGCTTGGCCGGCAGATGATCCCTGATGGTTCGTTCCGGATCGGCGGCGGCGACGGCGGCGTTGAAGATGGAGACGAGGAACAATTTGGGGTCGAGCACGGTCATTCGGCTTCCCGAGGCAATGCCAAGCCGCGCTTGTCGACGCCCAAATGATCGCACAGCGCATCGACGACGACGCCGTGATCCTCGCGCTCCGGCAGTCCGGAAACGGCGATGACGCCAATGACGCCGGTGCCCTTGGCGTTCACCGGAAAGCCACCGCCGGCCAGCACGTAGTCGGCAATTTCCAGCCCTTCACCAATCTTGAAGGTGCGGTCGGGGCGCTGCTGTTCCAACACCATGCGATAGGTGCTTCTCAGGAACCGTTTGACCACATTGATCTTGCGCCGCGCCCAGTCGGGATTGGAAGCGTTCGAGCCCGGCAGCGCGGCGTAGAACAGCGGCCGGTCCCACAGCCTGATGTCGACTATGATGGGTAGATCTTCGGCGATTGCACGATCGCGAATGGCGGAGCCGATTTTGAAAGCGACGGCCTCGTCGAAGGTCGCGAAGACAAGGGTCTCTTCCTGTCTCTTGATCAGAGCGATGTCGTCAGCAACGGCCATTTTCTTTCTCCGAAATCGTCACACGTCGTGTGTACGACAAGCTCCGCTCGGTCAAGCTTCCGTGGCGTGGCCACCTTCTCCCGAGGGGAGAAGAGACGAGCACGGGCCTCGGCTTCCTCCTCTCCCCTCGGGGAGAGGCCGGATTGCCCCGAATTGCCTTCGCAATTCGGTTGGTAATCCGGGTGAGGGGGTCTTACCCCGCGCTCATGTCAGCCTTGGCTGGCCGCCCCGCCACATAAACTTCGCGGACGGAGCGGTCGTCGCCCAGCGTCTGCAGGAGAAAGAGTTCCTGCGCCAGCGTCTCGACCGTCTCCATCCTGAGCCGCATTCCCGGCGTTGCCCTGGCGTCCAGCACGACGATGTCGGCGTCGGTGCCCGCGTCCAGCGTGCCTATCTTTTCCACCACCGACAGCGCCTCGGCATTGCCGCGCGTCGTCTGCCAGAAGGACTGGAACGGGTTGAGCTTTTCGCCATTCAGCGCGATCACCTTGTAGCCTTCGTCCATGGTGCGCAGCATGGAGTAGTTGGTGCCGCCGCCGACATCGGTGGCGGCGGCGATGCGGATCGGCTTGTCGCGTCGGCGAAAGCGCTGATAATCGAAGAGGCCGGAGCCGAGGAAAAGGTTCGAGGTCGGGCAGAACACCGCCACCGAGCCCGAGTCCGAAAGCGCATCCGCTTCGCGCTCCGACAAATGGATGCAGTGGCCGAACAGGCTCTTTTTGCCTAACAGCCCGTAATGCTCGTAGACGTCGGTGTAGTCGCGCGCCCACGGGTAGAGTTCCTGCGTGAAAGCGATCTCGGCGTGGTTTTCCGACAGATGCGTCTGCATGTGCAGGCCGGGATGTTCGCGGCACAACACGCCCGCCATCTCCATCTGCTCCGGCGACGAGGTGATGGCGAAGCGCGGCGTGATGGCGTAGTGCTGGCGGCCCTTGCCGTGCCACTCCTTGATCAGCGCCTTTGTGTCGTCATAGCCGGATTGCGGGGTGTCGAGCACGCCGTCGGGCGCATTGCGATCCATCATCACCTTGCCGGCGATGTTGAGCATGTTGCGGTCATGCGATTCTGCGAAGAAGGCTTCGGCCGAGGCCTTGTGCACCGAGCAGTAGGCGGCGACCGTCGTGGTGCCGTGGCGCACCATTTCGTCGAGGAACAGCCGCGCGATGCGGCGGCCGTGCTGGGCGTTGGCGAACTTCGTTTCTTCCGGAAAAGTGTAGGTGTTCAGCCAGTCGAGCAGTTCGGCGCCATAGGAGGCGATGATCTGCATCTGCGGAAAATGCGCATGGGCATCTATGAAGCCGGGCAGCAGCAGATGCGGCCGGTGGTCAATCCTTTTCACCGTTTCGTCGGCTTGCTTTTCAACATCGGCATAAGTACCCGCGGCGACGATCCTGCCGTCACGGATCAGCAGTCCGCCATCCTCCTCGTAGCGCCAGGCGGAATGGTCTTCGAGAGTTTGCGGCCAGCGCACAAAGGACAGCGTGCGGCCGCGCAGAAGTGTCGAATTCATGCTATTTCCCTGCGCCTTCGAACCAGGCCACCAGCAGCGCCCGTTCCTTGTCGGTGATCTGAGAGACGTTGGCGGGCGGCATGGCGTGGCTGCGGCCGGCCTGCAGATAGATTTCGCGGGCGTGGTTGGCGATATCCGCATCGGTGTCGAGCATCACGCCCTTGGGCGCATGATAGATGCCCTCATAGACCGGCTCCGCCGCGTGGCACATCGAACAGCGGCCGAGCACGGTGTCGCGCACCGCCGGGAAATGCGCTGAAGCGACATAGACTTGCGCCGACGCGGATTCCTTGGGTTCGCCGGTCAGCACTTTCGGCGCGGTCGACAGCCAAATGATGACGATGAACAGGACGAGTGCCGCCATCCAGGTCCAGGTCGGATTGCCCTTGCGCGCATGGACCGAGTTAAAATAGTGCCGGATCAGCACGCCGATGATGAACACCAGCGAGGCGATGACCCAGTTGAACTCAGTGCCGAACGCCAGCGGATAGTGGTTCGACAGCATCAGGAACAGGACCGGCAGCGTCAGGTAATTGTTATGGAGAGAGCGCTGCTTGGCGATCTTGCCGTATTTCGGGTCGGGCTTGCGGCCGGCGATGAGGTCGGCGACGACGATCTTCTGGTTGGGGATGATGACCATGAAGACATTGGCCGACATGATCGTGGCGGTGATGGCGCCCAGATGCAGGAAGGCGGCACGGCCGGTGAACAGGTGGGTCAGTCCCCAGGCGATGAACACCAGCACGCAATAGAGCACCAGCATCAGGCCGGTGTCGCTTTTTCCGAGCGGCGAGCGGCACAGCAGATCGTAGACCACCCAGCCGACGCCGATCGTTGCCAGCGACAGCAGGATACCGACCGGGACCGACATCGGCAGCACGTTCGGATCGATCAGGAACAGATCGGCTCCGGCATAATAGACGACGCACAGCATGGCGAAGCCGGACAGCCAGGTGGCGTAGGATTCCCATTTGAACCAGGTCAGGTGTTCCGGCATTTCGGCCGGCGCCACCAGATATTTCTGGATGTGATAAAAGCCGCCGCCATGCACCTGCCATTCCTCGCCGAAGGCGCCGACGGGCATGCCGGGACGCTGGCGCAGGCCGAGATCAAGCGCGACGAAATAGAACGACGAGCCGATCCAGGCGATGCCGGTGACGACATGCAGCCAGCGCACGGCAAAACTCAGCCAATCCCAGAAAATCGCGAAATCCATCATTGAAATCGTCCCTGCCGATTGGGTGACTTTACGGGCTGGAGCGCAAACGGAAAGAGGCGAGGCGCACGAGGACTTTCAAAAAAAAATGGAAAATACTAGGTTGATCCTGCAAACCGGCGAAGGTGCTCCGCATGGCCTATCTCGACAACATCGCCGTCTTCGTTCGCGTCGTTGAACTCGGCAATCTGTCGGCGGCCGGGCGCGACATGCGCATTTCGCCGGCGGTCGCTTCCAACCGCATCAAGGAACTGGAGAAGCACCTTGGCGTGCGGCTGTTCAACCGCACCACACGGCAATTGATGCCGACCGAGCATGGCACGGTTTTTTACGGGGGCGCCAAGCAGGTGCTGGAGGCAATCACCGAGGCGGAAGCGGCGGTCTCTGCCCTTTCCGGCCAGCCGCGCGGCACCATCCGCGTCACGGCACCGCTCGGCCTCGGCCGCCGGCTGGTGGCTTCGGGCATCCCCGATTTCCACGACAAATACCCTGATATCGAGGTGCGGCTCAGGCTCTCGGACCACAATGTCGACATCATGAAGGAAGGCATCGACGTCGCCTTCCGGCTCGGCATCATCGAGGATTCCAGCCTCAGGATGCGCGGCATCATGGAATGCGAGCGCGTGCTGGTGGCGGCGCCGAAATATCTCGAAGCGCGCGGCGAACCGATTGAGCCGCAGGAACTGATCGGCAAGAAGCACGACTGCCTGATGCTGCGTTATTCGGGCGCGCGCGAATATGTGTGGACGCTGCAGACCCCCACCGGCCCGCAGAAATTCGAGGTACACGGGCCCTACGACACCGACGATGGCGACGTGCTGACCGGCTGGGCGCTTTCAGGCCGCGGCATCATCAACAAGCCGCGCTTCGAGGTCGAGCCATTCATCCGCGACCGGCGGCTGAAGGTGATCCTGCCCAGCACGCCACCGACACCGGTGCAGTTCGCCGCCGTCTATCCGCACAAGAAGCTGCAGGACCCAAAAGTGCGGCTGCTGCTCGACTTCATGGCCGAGCGCTGCCAGCGGCTGATCAACGATCTTCTTGCTGGCAAATAAAGGCTGGCCGGCAAATAGGGACTGGCCGGTAGGTGAGCGG
This sequence comes from Mesorhizobium sp. M7A.F.Ca.CA.001.08.2.1, assembly GCF_003998455.1. Lineage (NCBI taxonomy): Bacteria > Pseudomonadati > Pseudomonadota > Alphaproteobacteria > Hyphomicrobiales > Phyllobacteriaceae > Mesorhizobium > Mesorhizobium sp. M7A.F.Ca.CA.001.08.2.1. Next base: position 7,528 of record NZ_RZPW01000201.1, read on the forward strand.
CGGTTTGGCCCAGCGCCGGCGGTTGCCATCCGAGGATGTGGCGAACATAGTTCGGGTGGCATTTCATCTCATAGGGAACCCTCGATGGACAACGGCGCCACAATGCATCTTGCCGTTTCGCTCGCCGATCCATCACTCGAGACTGGGTTGGAATTCAGCCGCCTGGCTGGTTTCGTGCAAAAGGCTGAAGCAGCCGGGCTGGACATGGTGCTGCTTGCCGATGCCGCGCCAGCGTCCGAAAGCGAAGCCGCGAACAAACGGATGCCCTTCGAAGCGACGACCTTGCTGGCCGCTCTGGCGACTGTCACAAGCAGGATCGGCTTGGTTGCCGCTGCCTCGACAATTGCCCACCAACCCTACAATCTGGCACGCCGTTTCGCTTCGCTCGACGTTATCAGCCACGGCCGCAGTGGCTGGAACGCAACCATGACGCAAGCGCCACGGGAAGCAGCCAATTTCAGCCGGCCCGAAGGATTTTCGCCTAACGATTTCCGCCGTCGCAGTGAGGAATATATCGGCATCGTGCAAGGTCTGTGGCAGGGCTGGGATGCGGACGCGCTGCTGTTCGACCAGAGCGGCGGCCGCTTCCACGACCCCGAAAAGATGCACCTGCTGGAGCACAAGGGCGAATTCTTTTCCGTGCGCGGACCGCTGAACGTCGCCCGGTCGCCGCAGGATACGCCAGTGCTCGTCTTGTCGGGCCTGCAGGAATCCGACTTCGATATTGCCACTCGCACCGCCGATGTCATCCTGCTGGACGGCGGACTGGTGGAGGGCGCGACCGAACGCTATGACGATATCAGGCGCCGTGTCACGGCGTGCGGACGCGATCCGGATGCTGTGAAAGTGCTGACGAACGTCGCGCTTATCGCCGATAGTAAGCCGGCTGCCGTCGCCGAGAGGCTGGAAAAGGAATTCCGGGCGAGAGGCTGCGACGGGTTCAACATCCTGATGCCGGCACAGCTTTCTGCGCTCGACGATTTCGTCGATCTGGTCTTGCCGGCGCTGCGGCGGCGTGGCTTGTTTCGAGAGAACTATCGCGGCACGATGTTGCGCTCGCATCTCGGGCTTGCCGGCGGAGGTGACCGATGACCGCTCGCCAGATGAAGCTCGGCGCCTTTCTGTGGGCGACAGGTCATCACATCGCCGCCTGGCGCCACCCCAAGGCGCACGTCACCGCCGGCATAGACATCGATCATTACATCCAGCTGGCGCGCACGGCGGAGGCGGCGAAGTTCGACATGGTGTTCTGCGAGGACGCCGCCGGCCTGCGTGAAGCCAATATCGGCATTGCCAGCCAGACGTCGCGCTCGATCGGTTTCGAGCCGATCAGCCTGCTCTCGGCGCTCGCCGTCCAGACCAGCCGCATCGGCCTCGTCTCGACAGCGTCGACAAGCTACAACGAGCCTTATGGG
>NZ_RZPW01000202.1:0-8942 GCF_003998455.1 Mesorhizobium sp. M7A.F.Ca.CA.001.08.2.1
GGGAGGCACCCAGAGTCGTCTTGTGGCCATGGAGGACCATGGCGACACTGTCACCGACCAGAAGCAGATCGACATGGTGATCAAGCAGACGGGCGATGGGATAGGTATAGGCGGTCAGGCAAACGATCGGCGTGCCGCCCTTGCGGTGGCGAATCGCCTCGGCGCTGATGCGCATGTCGGTGGTCGGCAATTCCGTGGCCAATCGTCACCTCCTTTGGCCTCAAGCCGGGCTGGATACAAGCATGGGCGCGCAGAGCTTTAGAAACACCGCAAAGGCTTGGCAAGCGTGCATGCAGCCACCGGCAGGATCACAGGCTTGTGTGGGGTTTCGGGAAAGCCATTTGCGCACACGCCGTGGCAAAACCCTTGCCTTCGGCAAGGCCTGACGCCATAAGCAGGAAACGGGCGCTGCTGGCGCGAGGGTTTTGAAATGAAGACTTTCCTTACGCAGTTTTTCACCTGGTGGAACAGCCAGACGATAGGAACCCGCCTGCACACGTGGCGGTATGGCAAGAAGGTCGGCCAGGACGAGACCGGCAATTTTTACTACGAAGGCGGCATCGATTCGGAAGGCCGCACGCGCCGCTGGGTCATCTACCGCAATTATTCGGAAGCTTCGGCGATACCGCCCGGCTGGCACGGCTGGATGCACCACCGTGTCGACGTCGCGCCGTCCAGCGAGGACTACAAGCCACGCGACTGGCAGAAGCCGCATCAGCCCAATCTGACCGGCAGCCCGGCGGCCTATCGCCCGAAGGGCTCGGTGCTCACCAATCAGCATCGCCCGCAGGTCACCGGCGACTACGATGCCTGGACACCCGGGTCGTAGCGACAGGGTGCAAGCCGGTCCTTTATCGCCACAATTGGTGTTTAGCTGCTTGCTGATCAGAAAACGGCGACTAGCCTTGGCGATCGACAGAATCACCCGGGCGCGAACCACCGGTATCTTTGCATGAGCTTTTCTTACTCAATATCGGCCAGTCTGGCGCTAGCCGCCGGTCTTGCCGTCAGCACCGTGGCCTTCGCCGCTTCGCCTGAGCCCGCGGCACCCGCGCCGGCGCCGCCCGCGGGAGCGGACCGGGTTACCAATGCCGTTGCCGAGTTTGCCGGTATCGACAAGATCACCGGCCGGATCATCACCTTCGATGTCTATATCGACGAGACGGTGCAGTTCGGCGCTTTGCAGGTGACGCCGCGCGTCTGCTATTCGCGGCCGCAGGCGGAGGCGCCGAAGACCGATTCCTTCGTCGAGGTCGACGAGATCACGCTCGACCGCAAGATCCGCCGCATCTTCACCGGCTGGATGTTTGCCGAAAGCCCCGGCCTCAACGCCGTCGAGCATGCCGTCTACGACGTCTGGCTGAAGGCCTGCAAGCAGAAGTCGGATGTGCCGGCGCCCGACGGAGCCAAGGCTGACGCAACCAAAGCGGAGGCTCCCAAGCCCGCCGCAGCCAAACCGGAAGCCGCGACCACTCCGGACGTCACAACGCCTGATGTGACGGAGCCGGACGCTTCGGAACCCGATACTACCGACACCAACTGATCCCCCGGAACCGTCCTGGCCACAATGCGTTGGGCCACGGACGAGCGCACATTCATGCGCAAGGAGGATCTTCCGATGTCAGACAGCAAACGGATCACGGCTAGCAAGGCCGAATTGCTGGAACTCGAAAAGGGATTCTGGACGGGCGACTCCGCCTACTACGCGGCCAACGCCGACACCGAATGCCTGGTGGCATTTCCGCAGATGGCACAGGCGATGGACAATGCGGATCTGGCCAAGACCGCGGCCAAGCCCAACCGCTGGCGCAACCTGCAGATGGATCTCAAGGGCATTATCGAGCCGGGCAGCGACATCATCATGCTGACTTACGAGGCGCGTGCGACACGGGAGAATGGCGAGGCTTATGCCGCGCTGGTCAGCACCGGCTACGTCCATCGCGCCAACGGCTGGAAGATGATGTTCCATTCGCAGACGCCATTGGAAGCCGCTACCGGGAAGTAGGCTCAATCCTCAGGGATAGAATATTGCCTCGCCCTTCAACGCATCGGCGAGCATCTTCTCATACTTGCCGCGCGGCACGTCGACCGCGCCGAACCGCTTGAGGTGCTCGGTGGTGAACTGCGTATCAAGCAGAGCAAAGCCCCGCGCCTTCAAGCGCTCGACGAGGTAGAAGAGGCAGGTCTTGGAAGCGTCCGTCTCTCTGGCGAACATGCTCTCGCCAAAAAACACCCGGCCGAGCGACACGCCATAGAGGCCGCCGACCAGCCGGTCCTCACGCCACGCTTCGACCGAATGACAATGGCCTATCCGATGCAACTCGATATAGGCTTCGCGGATCGGCGCATTGATCCAGGTCGAGCGCCGCTCCGCGCGCTTTTCGGCGCAGCCGTCGATGGTCGCCTCGAAATCGAAATCGAAACGGATGTCGAAGGGATGTTTCTTGATCGTTTTCCAGAGACTTTTCGGCGTGTGAAAGCCGTCAAGCGGGATGATGCCACGTGTCTCCGGCCGCACCCAGAACACCTCCGGGTCGCCGGCACTTTCTGCCATTGGGAAGACGCCCGAGGCGTAGGCCTTGAGCAGCAGGTCGGTGGGGATGCGATAGCCGGGCGCGTAGGGGCGGGTCATCGCGTCTCCGCGCTACTCTTCCTTGGCCAGGTATTTTTCCAGCCAGTGGATGTCATAATCGCCATTGGCGATGTCGGCATTGCCGACGAGATCGCGAAACAGCGGCAGCGTCGTCTTGATACCGTCGACGACGAACTCGTCCAGGGCGCGGCGCAGGCGCATCATGCACTCGACGCGGTTACGCCCATGTACAATCAGCTTGCCGATCAGGCTGTCGTAATAGGGCGGGATCTTGTAGCCGGAATAGACGCCGGAATCGACGCGGATGCCCAGACCACCCGGTGTGTGGAAATGGGTGATCGTACCGGGCGAGGGGGTGAAGGTGCGTGGGTCCTCGGCGTTGATGCGGCATTCGATGGCGTGGCCGTTGAACTTGATGTCCTCCTGCTTCACCGAGAGGCCGCCGCCGGAAGCGACGCGGATCTGCTCATGCACGAGATCGATGCCGGTGATCGCTTCCGTCACCGGATGCTCGACCTGCAGGCGCGTGTTCATCTCGATGAAATAGAACTCGCCATTTTCGTAGAGGAACTCGATCGTGCCGGCGCCGGAATAGCCGAGGTCGGCGATCGCCTTGGCGCAGATGCCGCCGATACGGGCGCGCTCTTCGGCATTGAGGGCCGGCGAGGGCGCCTCTTCCCAGACTTTCTGGTGGCGGCGCTGCAAGGAACAGTCGCGCTCGCCGAAATGCACGCCGCGGCCAAAGCCGTCGCCGAACACCTGCACCTCGATATGGCGCGGCTTTTCCAGGTATTTCTCGATGTAGACCGCATCGTCGCCGAAGGCCGCACCGGCTTCCGTGCTCGCCGTTTGCAAGGCGACCTCAAGGTCGGCCTCGGTAAGCGCTACCTTCATACCGCGCCCGCCACCACCGGCCGATGCCTTGATGATCACGGGATAGCCGATCTCGGCGGCAATGCGCCTGGCTTCCTTTTGGTCGGTGACGGCACCGTCCGAACCGGGCACAACCGGAATGCCGAGGCGCTTGGCGGTTCGCTTGGCCTCGATCTTGTCGCCCATGATGCGGATATGGTCGCCGGACGGACCGATGAAGGTGATGTTGTGCGCGGCCAGTATGTCGGCGAACTTGGCGTTCTCCGACAGGAAGCCGTAGCCCGGATGCACGGCGTCGGCACCGGTGATTTCGCAGGCCGCAACGATCTGATGGATGTTGAGATAGCTGTCGCGCGATGGCGGCGGACCGATGCAGACGCTCTCGTCCGCGAGCCGCACATGCATGGCGTCGGCATCGGCGGTCGAATGCACCACCACCGTCTGGATGCCGAGTTCCTTGCAGGCGCGCAGTACCCGGAGGGCGATTTCGCCGCGATTGGCGATGAGGATCTTCTGAAACATCAGGCCCGCTCTACTCGATCACGACGAGCGGCATGCCATATTCGACCGGCTGCGAATCCTCGAAAAGGATCGCGGTCACCGTGCCGGCGCGTGGCGAGGGGATCTGGTTCATCGTCTTCATTGCTTCGATGATCAGCAGCGTCTGGCCTTCCTTGACCTTCTGGCCGACTTCGATGAATGCCTTGGCGTCCGGCGACGGCGCCAAATAGGCCGTGCCGACCATCGGTGAGGTGACCGCATTCTTGGAAAGGTCCGCCACCACAGGCACGGCAACGGCGGCAGCCTGCGCTGCTGCCGGCGCATAGGCCGGTTGCGGCGCCGCGATTGCATGAACGGCCGGCGCCTGCCGCGAGACGCGCACCTTCAGGTCGCCCAGTTCAACCTCGATCTCGGTGAGGTTGGTGTCGTTCAGTATGCCCGCCAGATCGCGGATCAGTTGCTGGTCAACACCGGTCTTCTTTATCGACATTTTCGAGCCTTCTGTTTGTTGGCCGGTCATAGGCGTGCGGCCAGCGCCTGTAGCGCCAGCGTATAGCCGAGCGGCCCAAAGCCACAGATCATGCCGACGGCGACCGGCGCGACCATGGAGACGTGGCGGAATGGTTCCCGCGCATGGATGTTGGAAAGATGAACTTCGGCCACCGGCAATGGTGCGACGGCGCGGATGGCGTCGTGGATGGCAATCGAGGTGTGGCTGTAGGCGCCCGGATTGATGACGATGCCGACGGCCTTGTCGCCGGCTTCCTGAATCCAGTCGACAAGGTCGCCCTCATGGTTCGACTGGCGGAAATCGATCTCGAACCCCAGCGCCGTGCCTGCCTGCTTGCAGTCGTCGGCGATCGCGGCAAGCGTCTTGCCGCCATAGATGCCCGGCTCGCGCTTGCCGAGCGCGTTGAGATTGGGACCGTTCAGGACGAAAACCGTTTTCAAAAAAGCCGACCTTTCCCGGCGCCGTCATCAAGCCGGCGCGCTGGGCCCTCTATAATGGGCATAGCCGCCCGCGGAAAGAGCGCAAGTGCGTTCTTTCACTGTCCACAACAGGCGGAAATGTGCCAGTGAGAGATAGCTGGCGAGCAAGATCAGAGCGCGGCTTTCGCCGCCTCGATCTTTTCAGCCAGCACTTCCTGCCCGAGCGCCCCGAACACCACCTCGTTGCCGACGACATAAGACGGCGTTCCGGTGATCGCCAGCTTGTTGGCAAGATCGTAGGTCTTGGCGAGGGCCTCGTTGATTGTCGGGTCCTTCATCTTCTCGCGCAGCGCCGCTTCGTCGGCGCCGAGCGACAGCGCGACCTTCATGGCCGCCGCCTCGGTGGCGCGTCCCTGACCGCCGAGCAACGCATTATGGAACTCGCCGTACTTTTCCGGGTGCATCAGGTGGAAGGCCATCGAGACCACGCTCGCCTTCTGCGAATCCGGTCCGAGGATGGGGAATTCCTTGAGCACGAAACGCAGGTCCGGATCGGTCTTGGTCAGCGCCTTCATGTCGTCGATGGCACGTTTGCAGAAGCCGCAATTATAGTCGTAGAACTCGACGATGGTGACCTTGCCGGTCGGATTGCCGACGACGCCGTCGAAGGCGGAGTTGAAAATCTGGTCCTTGGCATCCTTGATCACGCCGAGATGAGCGATGCGCTGCTCTTCCTTCTGCTTGGCCTCAAGCGCATCCTGGACTTCCAGGAGGACTTCCGGGTTTTTCAACAAATAGTCGCGGATGATGCCTTCGACCTCGGTGCGGTCGATCTTGGTATCGGCCGCCGCCGTCTCGACCGGCTGTGCGGTCCCGGCCTTGGCGATCTGCGGGTTTCCGGCAACGAATCCGAAAGCCAGCATGGCCAGAGCGACCGCAACCCCCGTGGTGCCCAGCAGCAGTGCCTTTTTCATCGTTCCTGTTCCTTCTGCCTGTTTTCCGGTCTGGCTATGTCGTGGCGCGCGGCCGGAAGGTTCACTTGATCTTGGTTGACGGCTTGTAGTTTATGATATCCTGGGCGCGAAGCCAGCGCGGCTCGCCGCGTTTCATCTGCTGCTGCGCCCGCATGGCGAAAATCTTCGCATCCTTGTAGTTGCCGGAATAGAAATGGCTTTCGGCGGTGGCAAGTTCAGCGCCAGGTATGTCGCCCAACTCGCCATAGGCCTGCGCCAGATAGCGATATCCGGCTGAATTTTCCTTGTCGCGACCGAGGCCATTGTTGATCTGCACGACGGCTTTTTTGAGGGAGTCGGGCGTGCCGACGGCCATCAGCGCCTGGCCCACGGACACCGGCAGCAGACCGGACCGAGCCGAATCGAGGCTGACCGCCTTGGCATAGGCGTCCGCAGCTTCCTTGGGTTTGTTGGCTTTCATCAGGATGTCGCCGCGCAGTTCCTGGAAGTAGGCATTCTTCGGTTGCGCCCTGATCAGTGCATTGGTCTTGGCGAGGGCGGCGGCGATGTTGCCGAACAGGTAGGTCGACTGGGCGTCGCCGTACTGGGCGGCGAGGGTTCCTTGCATCTTTCGCATCAGCCGGGACGCGGCCGCCTGGCCTTCCATGTAAACGGCGATCTTCACCCGCATCATGTCATGGCGCTGCTGCAGCGCGGGCGGGTCCGGCCTGTCGACATTGGGGTCCTGTTTCACCAGCACTTCGAGATTGGCGATGCGGTCCTGCGGCATCGGATGGCTGATCCGATACGGATCGACCTGGGCGCCCGAAAGCGAAAGTGCGGTCTGGAAGCGGCGGAATGTCTTCAGCATGCCCATGCCGGACTGGCCGGTGGCGTTGAGATAGGTGATCGCCGAGCGGTCGGCCGTCATCTCCTCGGTGCGCTGATAGGCGAGGATGCTGCGCTGTGCCATTTCGCCGCCGCCGGCAGCCACGCCCATGCCGGCGCCGGCGAGACCGCGGCTGCTGGTTGTGGCACCGGCGACAATGGCGCCGGCGCCAAGCAATGTCGCGATGACGGCCATCGTCTTGGCTCGTTCGAGCTGGTCGCGCAGCTTCTGCTGGTGGCCGCCGGCAATATGACCGGCTTCGTGCGCGATGACGCCGATGATCTCGTTGGGCGTTTCAGCCGTCATCAGCGCGCCGGTGTTGATAAACAGCCGACGCCCGGTGACGAAGGCGTTGAAACTCTGGTCGTTGACCAGAACGATGTCGATGCCGTCATTCGCCAGGCCGGCCGCCCTGAAGATCGGCCGCGCGTAATCGCGCACCAGCGCCTCGATCTCGGCGTCGCGCACCACCGGCACGTTCTGGGCGAAGGCGCTGACCGAGCTCGACATTGCAACGACAACGCCAAGCGAAAGCGTCGCGAAGACGCGCGCTGCCTGGGCAATCGTCGATCTGGGTCGGCTCAACATGATGTGTCCACTGGTAGACGAGCGGGCGAAAGATGAAAAGTCGGCGCCGGAAACTTCCTCAACTTGTGATCCTCACATCAATCGGGCATTTGTGCGGCACATGCGCCAGTGCCTGGCGCCGTCAGTCATCGGGAATACTGGTTAAATGGTCGTTTCGCTCTCACGCCGTGGCAATGTCGAGCCCTTCCATGCGATGGACATTCTGGCAGAGGCAAACCGGCTGAAGTCCCAGGGCGTGCCGGTTGTTTCGATGGCCGTCGGCCAACCCTCCGATCCCGCACCGGTTCTGGTTCGTGCCGCAGCAGCCAAGGCGCTGCAGGATGGGCGCATCGGCTACACCGACGCGCTCGGACTGGCAGGTTTGCGCAAGGCGATCGCCGGACACTACGCCGATCACTATGGGCTTGAGATCGAGCCTGGCCGGATCGCGGTGACCACCGGATCGTCGGCCGCCTTCAATCTTGCCTTCCTGGCGATGTTCGATCGGGGTGACCGCGTCGCCATCGCGGCACCCGGTTACCCTGCCTACCGCAACATCATGGCCGCACTCGGCATCGAGGTGGTCGAGATCGAGGTCGGCGACGCCGCCTACCTGCATGCCGGCCATTTGGAAGCCGCGCATCGTGAAAAGCCGCTGAAAGGCGTTCTCTTCGCCAGTCCCGCCAATCCAACCGGCGCGGTCATACCAGCCGATGAACTGGCGGCCCTGGTAAGGACGGCACAGGACCTCGGCATCGCCGTCATCTCCGACGAAATCTATCACCGGCTGGCCTATGCCGCCCCCGACACCACGGCACTTGCCTATGGCGGCGATGTGACGGTGATCAATTCCTTCTCCAAATATTACTGCATGACCGGCTGGCGAATCGGCTGGATGGTGCTGCCGCAAGACCTGGTGCGGCCGGTCGAGCGCGTCGCCCAGAGCCTCTACATCTCGCCGCCGGAATTGTCGCAGATCGCCGCGATCGAGGCGTTCAGGGCGACCGAGGAGCTGGAGGCGGTAAAAGGCCGCTATGCCTGGAATCGCGAGCTCTTGATGAAACGCCTGCCGGAACTCGGCTTTCCGCTGGCGGCGCCCATGGACGGCGCCTTCTATGCCTTCTGTGACGTCACCAGGCATACCAATGACAGCATGGCCTTCGCACGCAAGATGCTGGCTGAGGCGCATGTAGCGGCGACGCCCGGCCGCGACTTCGACACTCAGGCGGGGCACCGGACCATGCGTTTCTCCTATGCCGGCAGCCACGACGACATGGTCGAGGCAATGGCGCGCATCGAACGCTGGTTGAGGTAGCACCATGCCGGAACTCGAACAGGCCTCCAAACTCGATCAGGCCTCCAAACTTGATCAGGCCCCCAACCTTGATCAGGCATTGGCCGAAGTCGCGGCCGAAATGGCCGATCGCACCGATCGCGGTGACGTCGCTTCCTACATTCCGCAGCTGGGCAAGGTCGATCCGAAGAAGTTCGGCATCGCCGCCGTCACCAATGACGGCCGCGTGCTGATGGCGGGTGACGCCGAACAGGCCTTTTCGATCCAAAGCATCTCGAAGGTGTTCACGCTGACGCTGGCGCTCGGCAATGTCGGCGACGCGCTGTGGCAGCGGGTCGGGCG
>NZ_RZPW01000203.1:0-8930 GCF_003998455.1 Mesorhizobium sp. M7A.F.Ca.CA.001.08.2.1
GGTGAAGGCCGCGCGATGAAGGCGGCCGAAGCCGCGATCGCCAACCCGCTGCTCGACGAAGTGTCGATGAAAGGCGCCAAGGGCGTGCTGGTCTCGATATCGGGCGGCAGGGACATGACCCTGTTTGAAGTCGACGAGGCCGCCACCCGCATTCGCGAAGAGGTCTACGAGGATGCCGACATCATCGTTGGCGCCATCTTCGACAAGGGCATGGAAGGCCGCTTCAGGGTCTCGGTCGTGGCGACGGGCCTCGACCGTGCTTTTGGCGCCGAGGATGCCGACGCCGGCATCGCGCGCGACCACGCCGGTCAGCCGGCGCGGACGCTTCAATAGTGTTCGGTAAACGGGCAGGGCGCTGCCGCGCTCCTGCCCTCGATACCAGCGTTCAGCTCAGCCGAACTTCGGGTCCAGACTGCCCGACTTGTAGCGCTTGGCCATTTCGGCGACCGGCAGCGGCTTGATCTTCTGCGCGTTGCCGGCGGTGCCGAACTGTTCGAAGCGCTCCTTGCAGAGCTTGCGCATGGCGGCCATGGCCGGTGTCAGATACTTGCGCGGGTCGAACTCGCTCGGGTTCTCGGTCAGCACCTTGCGGATCGCGCCGGTCAGCGCCATGCGGTTGTCGGTGTCGATGTTGATCTTGCGCACGCCGTGCTTGATGCCGCGCTGGATCTCCTCGACCGGCACGCCCCAGGTTGGCTTCATCTGGCCGCCATATTTGTTGATGATCTCCTGCAGGTCCTCGGGCACCGAGGACGAGCCGTGCATGACCAGGTGCATGTTCGGCAGCCGGCGATGGATCTCCTCGATGACGTTCATGGCCAGCACCGCGCCGTCCGGCTTGCGCGAGAATTTGTAGGCGCCATGGCTGGTGCCCATGGCAACCGCCAGCGCATCGACATGGGTGTCTTTGACGAACTCGACCGCCTGTTCGGGATCGGTCAAAAGCTGGTCGTGGCTGATCGCGCCTTCGACGCCGTGGCCGTCTTCCTGCTCGCCGCCGCCGCTCTCGAGCGAGCCGAGCACGCCGATCTCGCCTTCGACGGACACGCCGCCCCAATGCGCCATGTCGACGACGCGCTTGGTGATGCCGGAATTGTAGGCGTAGTCGGCCGGCGTCTTGCCGTCTTCCTTCAGCGATCCGTCCATCATGACGGAGGTGAAGCCGTACTGGATCGCGGTGACGCAGGTGGCTTCGTTGTTGCCATGGTCGAGATGCATGCAGACCGGAATGTCGGGATGGATTTCGACCAGCGCGTCGATCAGCTTGGCCAGCACCACGTCATTGGCATAGGCGCGCGCGCCGCGGCTAGCCTGCAGGATGACCGGCGACTTGGTCTCCTCGGCGGCCTCCATGATGGCGAGGCCCTGTTCCATGTTGTTCATGTTGAAAGCGGGCACGCCATAGCCGTATTCGGCGGCGTGGTCGAGCAATTGTCTCAGTGTTATGCGAGCCACCCAATAGTCTCCCGTATCTGGTTTCAAGCGCAACGTCGCGGGCCGGCCGGTTTGCCGGTCGGCCCTTGATGCTTCTGGCGGGATTTCAAGGGAACCGCAACCTTCGGAGCGCTTCTCGATCGCAATTCTTGTTGCAGGGCTGAAATCCGGCCAGTTTGACGACCTCAGGCCGCGATCAGGTCCCGCGCCGCCAGGAGTTGCACGCAGGCGTTCGCCGCTTCCTTGCCCTTGACGGTGAAGTGCTCGAAGAAGAAGCGGTGGTGCTCGGCGCTGTCGTGGTAGTTGTGCGGGGTGAGCACCGCCGACAGCACCGGCACGCCGGTCGACAGCTGCACGTTCATCATGCCGTCGATGACAGCACTTGCGACGAACTCATGCCGGTAGATGCCGCCATTGACCACAAAGGCTGTGCCGAGGATCGCGGCATAACGGCCGGTCCCGGCCAGGGTCTTGGCATGCAGGGGGATCTCATAGGCGCCGGGCACGTCGAAAATGTCGACGGTGAAGCGTTCGCCTCCCAGAGAGGCCAGTTCAGCTTCGAAGGCCTGTACGCACTGGTCGACGATGTCGGCATGCCAGCGCGCGCGGATAACGGCGATGCGGGTCGTTTCATAGTCTTTATGGGAATGCTGATTCATGGGTCCATCCTTCCGTTTCGAACCAGAATCAGGACGCACGATACGGATTAAGCCCGCAAAAAGCGGGCCGGCTTCCGTTTCGTCCTCTTCCATCCGGACTGTAACCGTCGGCTCCGGAATCACACCGGATCTGCTGACCTTTCCACTAGAGCGCCACGCGTCCCTTGGACGCGTAAAGGACGCTCTAGCACTTAAGAATCCACGCATTGATGCGTGGACCGGAAAGCGCTCGCGGGCTTGGGTAGAAACCCTTACCGCCGGTGGGGACTTTCACCCCGCCCTGAGAACATTAACGGCTTTGTATGAAAGGGCAGGACGCTGCTGTCAACCGTGAGAAGGTTGGGCCAAGCACGTTCGACTACCGCGTGCGCCACGCCGCCGCCGATGCGGCGATCAGCATGAGCAGTGCTGCAACCATCACGCAGACAGCAAAGCCGAAGTTGGAATAAAGCGGCCCGAAGCTGGTGGTGCCGACAAAGACCGCGAGGTAAGTCACCGCACTGTTCAGCCCCATGATCGTGCCGCGCCGCGACGGATCGAGCGCAGACAGGCGCATCACCAGGACGTTCAGGCCGAAATGATTGGCCAGTCCCCAGATTGCCACCATGGTCAGGGTCAGCCCGAAACTGCCGCTCGTCGCGGCCATCGCGACGTAGACCACGGCGACAAGAAGATAGGCAAACGGCATGACGCGCCGCGCACCCAGTCTGTCGATGATGCCGTCGAGCAGAGCAGCCGTCCCGAAGCCTATGCCGTAGGCAAGCGCCGCCAGGCCGTTGGCGCTCACCGGCTGTCCAAGCCCGACATGAAGATGGTCGCCGAGATAGCCATAGACGCCGTAGAACGAAGTCATGAAGGCCGCGCACGCGACCAGCAGCGGCAGGATTCCGGGAATGCCGAGCGCTTCCAGCCGGGCGGGCGCCGGTCCGGCCTTCCTGATGTCGCTGAGCGACGTCGCTGTCAGCCCCATCCATGCAAGGGCCGCAAGCACCGCGACCGCTGCGAAAACGGCGCGCCAATGCACCAGATCGGCAAGCACGGCCGAAAGCGAAACGCCGGCAACCATGCTGAGTGTCCATCCGGTCAGCACGACGCCGATCGTGCCGCTCTCCCTGCCCGGAGGAGCAATGGCCGCCGCGCTGGCATAGATCGCCGGCATGGCGACGCCGGCGGCGATGCCGGCCAGCAGCTGTGCGGCGACCAGCATGATCACCGTGGGTGCCGCGGCGCTGGCGACCAGCGCCAGTGCCAACAGCAGCAGTGCGCCCTGCAGCATTCTGCGAGCACCGAGCCGGTCGATGTAGCGCGCCAGGAACAGCGCGCTGGCAGAGGTGCCGAGGCCGAACGCGGCCGCCGCAATCATCACGGCCGGCACGCTGGTGCCGAACGACGAGGCGACAGCCGGTGCAATCGGACCCAGCACCAGCGAGTTCGAGCCGATGACCGCGATGCAGCCCGTCAACAGATAGGCAAGCGCCGGGATCGGGGCTCGGGCAGTCAATGGTGCAAGTTGATCAATGTTCGACATATCGGCATAATGGCCGTATTCTATTCAGCGGAGAACCAGGAATTTCGCCATGGATGAAGAAACAGATGGCATTCTGCAGAACAGGCCGGCGGCCCGCGATCTCGACGCGATAGACCGAAGAATATTAGGTGTCCTGGTCGATGATGCCACGATCAGCTACGCCGAACTCGGCGATCGCGTCGGCTTGTCGCCACCGGCAGCGCATGAGCGGGTCAAACGGCTCCGGCGCAGCGGCGCCATCCGCAACACGGTCACCATCATCGATCCCCGGGCGGTGAAAAAGCCTTTGCTCGCCTTTGTCCATATCGACACCAGGGGCTGGGGAAAGACGCCGGAACTGATGGCGGTCTCGCAATATCCCGAAGTGGAGGAAATCCATACCGTCGCCGGCGACACCTGCATGCTGCTGAAGGTCCGCACCGAAGACACCAGGGCCCTCGAAGGCCTTTTGGCGCGCCTCTACGAAACGCCGGGCGTCACCTCGACGCGCAGCTATGTGGTGCTCTCGACCTATCTGGAGCGGCCGGTGCAGCCGGGTATCACCGAGACTTGGCCGACACCCAAGCACATGGCCGAGCCTCTGTACTAGAAGCGAGCGGCTACGCCCGCTCGGGAAACATCTGCTTCAGGCCCTCGCGCGAGGCCTTGGCGACACCGCGCTCGGTGATCAGGCCGGTCACCAGCCGCGCCGGCGTCACGTCGAAGGCCGGGTTGGCCGCCGGCGTCGTCTCAGGCGAAATGCGCACCTGGGCAATCTCGCCGGCGGCGGTCTTGCCCCAGACCAGCGAGACCTCGTCGGCCGAGCGTTGCTCGATCGGGATTTCGGCCAGTCCGTCATGCACCGTCCAGTCGATGGTCGGCGACGGCAGCGCGACATAGAACGGCACGTCGTTGTCGGCGGCGGCGAGCGCCTTGAGATAGGTGCCGATCTTGTTGCAGACATCGCCGTCGGCCGTGGTGCGGTCGGTACCGACGATGACCATGTCGATTGCGCCGCGCTGCATCAGATGGCCGCCGGCATTGTCGACGATCAGCGTGTGCGGCACGCCGTGCCCGGCCATCTCCCAGGCGGTCAACTGGGCGCCCTGGTTGCGCGGCCGCGTCTCGTCGACATAGACATGGACCGGAATGCCGGCTTCTGTGGCCAGGTAGATCGGCGCGGTCGCCGTGCCGTAATCGACCGTCGCCAGCCAGCCGGCATTGCAATGGGTCAGGATGTTGACCGGCTCGCCCTTCTGCTTGCGCGCCGCGATCGCCTTGATGATGGTGAGACCGTTCTCGCCGATGGCGCGGTTGAGGCCGACATCTTCGTCGGCGATCTCACTGGCCCGCCGATAGGCGGCTGCACCGCGTTGTTCGGTAGGCAAAGGCCGCAGGAAGCGCCGCATTTCGTCCAGCGCCCAGCGCAGATTGATCGCGGTCGGCCGCGTCTCGTGCAGGGTCTCCCACACGGCGTCGAGCGCTGCATCCGACGCATCGTCGGCCATCTGCATGGCGACGCCATAGGCAGCGGTGACGCCGATCAGCGGCGCGCCGCGCACCCACATGTCGCGGATGGCGGTGGCGATGCCGGCAACCGTGCCGATCCTCTCGATGCGGAAATCATGCGGCAGCCAGCGCTGGTCGATGATATCGACCGAACGCCCGTCGTCGCTCAGCCAGATGGTGCGATAGTGGCGGTCGCCGACGTTCAAATGCTGCTCTCCTGTTCGATCAACGCGGCCAGTTGGTTGACCTCGTCGATGCTGTGGATCTGGCGCCGGTTGACGGCGAGGTGGCGGCCGAATTTCAGCGCCTTTGCTTCACAACTGGCGCGCAGATCCTCGTCGGCAATGGTCTCGAAATCGGCATTGTGAGCGAGACCGAGGATGCGCCGGTGCACTTCGACGCCGGCAAAGCCTAGCAGGTCGGTCCAGATCTGGTGCAGCACATGGTCGAGCGCCTGCTCTGAGGCAAGGATGTCGCCCTGGTCCTCGAACAGGCTCTTTTGGTAGAGCATGCCGGTGCGCTCGCTGCGCCATAGATGCGAAAACTCGGCGCGGAACACCGACCAGGTCTCGACCGTCACACCGAGCAGATAGGCGCGCATGGCGTCGCGCTTGCCCTTCTGTTCGTGGCCGCGTTGCGAGAAGAAGGACATCCAGAAATTGGCAAGCAGCATGCCGACGTCGAAAGCCATCGGGCCGTAGAAGGCGAACTCCGGGTCGATCATCCGGGTCTCCGTGTCGGTGACCATGATCGAACCGGAATGCAGGTCGCCATGCAGCAGCGTTTCGGCATTGGCGGCGAAGATGTGCTTCAGCCGCTGCGCCTCGACCTTGAGGTCGCGGTCGGCGCGCAGTTCGGCGACCAGGCCGTCGAGCTGCGGCGAGGTGTGCCGGTTCATCTTGGCATCGAAATAGGGATCGGAGAACACCAGGTTTTCGGTGATGTCGCAAAGCTCGACATTGTCGGCGAACAGCGCCAGATCGGCCTTGCGGTCCTTGGCGGCCATATGCAGGTCGGAGCCGCGAAACAGCGTCCGGGCCATGAACAGGCCGATATCCCGGGCGATGTTCGGCAGTTGGCGGCCGTCGATCAGGGCACGGCGCAGGATGATATGCGGCGGCGCAAGATATTCCATGATGATCAGCGCCTGGCATTCACCGAAATAATGGATCGCCGGCACCGAGCCCGGCGCGCGCGCCTCTTGCCTGGTCAGCGCGTGATATTCGAAGAAGGAGCGCTTCAACGGCAGCGGCCAGCTGTCGCCGACCAGGCGGACATAGGGCAGGGCCTGCTTGACCACGGCCGCACCGCTGGCGCCTTCGACGATGAACACCAGGTTGAGATTGCCGTCGCCGACCTCGCGGACCTTCCAGGCGCCGGTGTCCTTGCCGATCTTCGCGCACAGCGCCTCGTTGCCGCCAAGGCGTGCAGCCAGGGTTTCGACCGACAGGGCTTCGAACGGCAATTCTTCAGTCATCGTTATCCTCCCGCATATGCGCTTCCAACATAACGGAGGCGTGGCGGCCGGGCCAAGCTAGGAAGCGATCTGGCAATTGTCAATCGTGTTGACAATTGCCGATGCAGCTCATAGCGTCATGTCAGGGAGGAACGCATGGTCGGCAATGCCGTGTTCCGCGTAGAGGGACTGAGGAAATCCTTTGGCCATAACGAGGTGCTTGGCGGCGTCTCGCTGGAACTGTATGCCGGTGAAGTGACCGTGCTGATGGGCGCCAACGGCGCCGGCAAATCCACCCTCGTCAAGATCATCTCTGGTGTCTATGAACGCGGCGGCGGGACGATGGTGCTCGCCGACCAGGATTTCGCGCCGAAAACCCCGGCCGAGGCGATCCGCGCCGGCGTCGTCACCGTGCACCAGAACATCAATGACGGTGTCGTTGCCGATCTCGATGTCGCCACCAACCTGACGCTGGACCGGCTGAGCGGCAGCGGTGCGCCGACCCTGTTCAATCCAATGCGCGTGCGGCGAGAGGCCAAGGCGGTTGCCGACCGCATGGGGCTGGCCATCGATTTGAAGGCGCGGGTGAGTGATCTTTCGCTGGCCGATCGCCAGATGGTGGCGATTGCCCGCGCGCTGGCGCACAAGCCGAAAGTGCTGATCCTCGACGAGCCGACCTCATCGCTCTCCAGCGCCGAGGCTGATCGGCTGTTTGCCCTGATCGACAGGCTGCGCGAGCAAGGCGTGGCCATCCTCTACATCTCGCACCGTATGTCGGACATAAGGCGGCTGGCCGACCGCATCGTATCGATGCGGGACGGGATCATCTCAGGCATTTTCGACAAGAAACCGCTCGACTATGAAGGCGCGGTCAACGCCATGCTCGGCCGCAAGATCCATCTCGACCGGATTGTTGTCAGGGATTCAGCCAATGCCGTCTTCAAGATAGACGGTCTGCGCATCGCACAAGGCGCGCGGCCGATCTCGCTGACGCTCGGCGACGGTGAGGTCGTTGCCATCACCGGCCTCGTCGGCGTCGGCAAGACGGCGCTTGCCGAGACGCTGTTTGGCGTGCGCCAGCCGCTGGCCGGCACAATGACGCTGAACGGCAGGCCTTATGCGCCTGAAACAGCCGGCGAGGCGATCGCCGCCGGCGTGTTCCTCGTTGCCAAGGACCGCGGCGAGAACGGCATCGTCGGCGGCTTCAACATCCAGGAAAATATCAGCCTGCCGTTTCACAAGCGCATGTCACGTTTCGCTGTTCTCAAGCGCCGTCTGGAACGCGCCACGGCGCGCCGGCAGATCGAGGAGCTGGGCATCGTCTGCCGCTCCGAGAAGGACGAGATGTCGGAGCTCTCCGGCGGCAACCAGCAGAAGGTGATGGTCGCCCGCTGGATGGCCCAGCATGCGAGACTGTTCATTCTGGACGAGCCGTTTCAGGGCGTCGATATTTCCGCCCGGCGCGACATCGCCGCCAAGCTCAGGGCCAGTGCAAACGGACGCGCCACGCTGCTGTTCGTCACCGAACTCGACGAGGCGCTGGAGACCGCCGATCGCATCCTGGTCATGTCGGAACAGACCATCGTCGGCGAGCACCGCAATGCCGATGTCGATCTCGACCGCCTGTTGGCCGAGGTCGCCGGCGGGCCGCTGCACAGTGCCGCCTGAGCACGGGCGTTAGGAATGGGAATGGAAAGAGCATGGGTTCGGATTGGCTAAAAACGGCAGCAGCGCGCGGGAGCGCCGAATGACATTGCGCGACCACGCCATCCGCTACGGCTTCATCGTGCTCTTGTTCGGGCTCGTCGCCTATTTCTCGATCGCCGCCGACGGTTTCGTTTCGCCGCAAAGTGCGGTTTTCATCTTCCAGTCGGTCGCCATCACCGGCGTGCTGGCGCTCGGCGTCACCGCCACGCTGGTCGTCGGAGGTTTTGATCTATCGATCGGCTCGGTCGCCACCTCAGCCATGATGGCGGCCGCCTATGTCATGGTGGTGCTGGAGCAGAACGCCCTTGTCGCGGTCGTCGTCTGCCTGCTCATCGGCGCCATCGTCGGCCTGATCAATGGCTGGCTGATCGTCTACATGCGTGTGCCCGATCTGCTGGCGACGCTCGGCATGATGTTCCTGCTCGTCGGCCTGCAGCGCATTCCAACCGAAGGCCGCTCGATCGCCACCGGCATGACCATGCCGGACGGTTCGGTCGCCAACGGCAAATTCTCCGACGCCTTCCTGGCGCTCGGCCGCCACCGCTTCGACTTCTTCATCCCGAACCTCATCCCAGTGTCGGTGGTGGTGCTGCTCGTGCTCGCCGTGCTGATCTGGTTCTTCCTCGAATACACCCGTTTCGGCCGCATGATGTATGCC
>NZ_RZPW01000204.1:0-8888 GCF_003998455.1 Mesorhizobium sp. M7A.F.Ca.CA.001.08.2.1
GCCTATTTCATGAAAGAACCGGACGAAGCGATCCGCCGTTCGCACGCGGCCATGCAATGCGCCTCGCTGCTGCGCGAGGCGATGTGGAGCATGGTGTCCGAGCTCTATCTCGACGCGCCCGGTATCGACTACGTCGCCTACACCGAGGAAAACCTCGCCCGGCTCGACACGGCGCTGGAAAACTACAGAACGAAGTACGGGATGCAGAAATCATGACATTGCCGACCCAGGCCGCCATCGTCGTCATCGGCGGTGGCATCATCGGCTGTTCGACGGCTTATCATCTGGCGCGCGACCACAAAGCCGATGTCGTTCTGCTCGAACAAGGCAAGCTGACCTCGGGCTCGACCTGGCATGCCGCCGGCCTTGTCGGCCAGTTGCGCTCGTCGGCTTCGATCACCCGCGTGCTGAAATACTCCGTCGACCTCTACAAGGGCCTCGAGGCCGAGACCGGCCTTGCCACCGGCTGGAAGATGACCGGCTGCCTCAGGCTCGCCACCAATGCCGACCGCTGGACCGAGTACAAAAGGCTGGCGACGACGGCGAAAAGCTTCGGCATGGACATGCAATTGCTATCACCGGCGGAAGTCAAGGCAATGTGGCCGCTCATGGAAACCGGCGATCTTGTCGGCGCCTCCTGGCTGCCGACCGATGGCCAGGCGAGCCCCTCCGACATCACGCAGTCGCTGGCCAAGGGCGCGCGCATGCATGGCGCCAAACTGTTCGAGGATGTCCGCGTCATCGGCTTCGAAATGAAGGACGGCCGCATCACGGCGGTGAAGACCAACAAGGGCGACATTGCTTGTGACAAGGTGGTCAACTGCGCCGGCCAGTGGGCGCGGCAGGTCGGCGCCATGGCCGGCATCAACGTGCCGCTGCAGCCGGTGAAGCACCAGTACATCATCACCGAGAAGATCGACGGACTGGCGACCGACGCGCCGACCATCCGCGATCCGGACCGGCGCACCTATTTCAAGGAAGAGGTCGGCGGGCTGGTGATGGGCGGCTATGAGCCGAACCCGCAGGCCTGGGCTACTGGTCTCCCCGGCGGCGACGTCCCCAATGATTGGGAATTCAGGCTGTTCGACGATGATTACGACCATTTCGAGCAGCACATGAGCCAAGCGATCGCGCGCGTGCCGGCACTGGAAACCGTCGGCGTCAAGCAGATGATCAACGGGCCGGAGAGTTTTACACCGGACGGCAATTTCATTCTCGGCACAGCGCCCGAATGCGCCAACATGTTTGTCGGCGCCGGCTTCAACGCCTTCGGCATCGCCTCGGGCGGCGGCGCCGGCTGGGTGCTGGCGCAGTGGGTGGTCGATGGCGAAGCACCGCTCGACCTGTGGGTGGTCGACATCAGGCGCTTTGCTAATTTGCACCGTGACCGTCAGTGGGTCTGCGACCGCACGCTGGAGGCCTATGGCAAACACTATACGATCGGCTTTCCGCATGAGGAGTATGCCAGCGGGAGGCCGCGCATCGTCTCGCCGCTCTACGACAGGCTGAAACAGCAAAATGCCGTGTTCGGCTCGAAGCTCGGCTGGGAACGGCCTAACTGGTTCGCGCCCGAAGGCGTCGAGCCGCAGGACATCTATTCGATGGGCCGGCAGAACTGGTTTGTGGCGGTCGGCGACGAACACCGGCATGTGCGCGAAAAAGTCGGCATCTTCGATCAATCCTCCTTCGCCAAATACGAGCTGAGCGGGCCCGATGCGCTGAAGGCGCTGGACTGGGTCTGCGCCAACGACGTCAGCAAGCCGGTCGGCCGGCTGACCTACACGCAGCTTCTCAACACACGCGGCGGCATCGAGGCCGATCTGACGGTGGCGCGGCTGGCCGAAGAGAAGTTCTACATCGTCACCGGCACAGGCTTCCGCACGCATGATTCCTCGTGGATCGGCGATCATATCGGCGAAGGGCTCGATGCCAGGCTTGTCGATGTCACCGAGGATTTCGGCACGCTGTCGCTGATGGGTCCTCGGGCGCGCGACGTGCTTTCGGCCGTGACCGAAGCCGACGTCTCAAACGTGAGCTTCCCGTTCGGCCATGTGCGTGAGATTGCCATCGCCGGCCACACAATTCGGGCGCTGCGCGTCACCTATGTCGGCGAACTGGGCTGGGAACTGCACGTGCCCATCGCGGCCACCGGCGAAGTCTTCGACGCGCTGATGGCGGCAGGCAAAAAGCACGACATCCGCCCGATCGGCTATCGGGCACTGGAATCGCTGCGGCTGGAAAAGGGCTATCGTGCCTGGGGCTCCGACATCACGCCCAACGACACGCCGCAGGAAGCCGGGCTCGGCTGGGCGGTCAAGCTGCGCAAGAACACGGATTTCATCGGACGGCGCGCGCTGGAGAAGACCAGCGGCACGGCAATGAAGAAACGCTTTGCCGGCTTCACGGTCGACGACCCCGAGATCGTGCTGCTCGGCCGCGAAACCATCCTGCGCAATGGCGAGCCTGTCGGTTATCTCACCAGCGGCGGTTATGGCTATACGCTGGGCAAGACCATCGGCTACGGCTACGTGCGCAACGCCGACGGGGTCAGCGACGATTTTCTCGCCTCGGGCGACTACGAACTGGTGGTTGCGATGGAGAGGACGCCGGCCAAGATCCACCTCGAGCCGATGTACGACCCGGCAGGCGCGAGGGTCAAAGCGTAGGTCAGGTCACGCGCAGTGCGAGGCCGCGGCTGGGCACGGTGTCGGCTTCGCCGGGCATCGAGACATAAGGGCGCGTTTCCTCGACGCGGGTGACGAGGCCCTGCGCCTCGAGCTCAGCGACGCGCGTGGCGAAGCCCTGATCCCACAGCGAGTTCTTGACCGTCAGCACGATGATGCCGTCCGGCCGGCATATGCGGATCAGTTCGTCCAGCCCCTCGACGCCGACATGACCTGATGTGAAGACGCCGGCCGAGATCACTCCGGCATAGGCATCATCGGCAAAGGGCAGATGACCGCCCAGCGCCAGGCAATGGAGCGCGGAATAGACACCCTTGCGGGCCGCCTGATCCAGCATGCCTTGTGAAATATCGAGTGCCTCGACTTGCGGGTAACCGGCAATATCAAGCCATTCGCCGATGAGACCGGTGCCGGCCCCGGCATCGAGCAGCGGTGCTGAACCGCGCGGCAGATGGCGGGTCAGCAGCGCAAGGCAGATCGTCGGATGGCGATAGCCGGCGGCCGACATGTCGGCGTCGTAGGTCTGCGACCAACGATCATAAAGTGCGGCGACCTCTTCGGGCCGCTTTGCCGCGTAGGCCGCGCCAAGCGTGCCCTGATGTTTGCTGTCCGCCACTTTGATCCAGTCCGCCAATTTTTGATCTCGCAGTGATGATAGCCAAAGCGCGAAAATTGTGGAACCGTTGCCGCGACAAATAACAGTGTGTGGGGGCGCAGGCATGATTACAGACGAGGCGCGTGCGGCACTGGACGCCATTCCCATGCTGGCCGGCTACAGCGGGCCGCTGGAACGGCTGGGCGGCCTCACCAATCTCGTCTTCAAGGCCGGCGACTTCTGCCTGCGCATTCCTGGCAAGGGCACCGAGGAATACATCAACCGGGCCAACGAAGCGGTGGCCGCACGCGAAGCGGCAAAAGCAGGGGTCAGTCCCGAGGTGGCGCATGTCGATGCCGGCACCGGGTTGATGGTGACACGCTACATCGCCGGCGCCGAAACCATGTCGGAGGAGAAATTCAAGGTTCGGCCGGGCAGTCCAGCCCGCGCCGGCGAGGCCTTTCGCAAGCTGCACAATTCAGGCGCGGTGTTTCCCTTCCGCTTCGAGCTGTTTGCGATGATCGACGACTATCTCAAGGTGCTGTCCACCAAGGAGATCGCCTTGCCCGCCGGCTATCATGACGTGGTGCGCGACGCCGAGAGCGTGCGGTCGGCGCTGGCCGCCCATCCGCTGCCTCTCGTCGCCTGTCATTGCGATCCGCTGTGCGAAAACTTCCTCGACACCGGCGAGCGGATGTGGATCGTCGACTGGGAATATTCGGGCATGAACGACCCGCTCTGGGACCTTGGCGACCTCTCCGTGGAAGGTAAATTCGATCTGGCGCAAGACGAAGAGATGATGCGCGCCTATTTCGGCGGCGAGGCGAGGCCGGCGGAGCGCGGCCGCATCGTCATCTACAAGGCGATGTGCGACCTGTTGTGGACGCTGTGGGGGCTGATCCAGCTCGCCAACAACAACCCGGTCGATGATTTTCGCGCCTATGCCGACGGGCGGTTCGCGCGCTGCAAGGCGCTGATGGAGACGTCCGAGTTTTCACGGCATCTGGCGGCGATCCGCCGGGGGTGAGCCTGGACTAATTCACGCCCTTCGGCACGTTTTCGGGCGGCACCGTGGTCTCGACCACTTTCTGGCGGTGGAAGATGAACAGGCCGGCAAGAACGACAATGCCCGAGCCGATCAGGATGCGCGGACCGGGAACGTCGCCGAAGAACACCAGTCCGAACACCACCGCCCACAGCAGCAGCGTGTAATGCAGCGGCGCCAGCGTTGAGGCCGGCGCCAGCTTGAGCGCCCTGGTGATCATCAGATGGGCGCCGCAGGAGACGATGCCGAGCAGCAGCATGGCGCCGAGATCGAGCGCCGACGGCGTCTGCCAGGCGCCGATGCTCAGCACGCCGCCGACCAGCAGTGTGCCGATGGTCTGCCATGTCACCAGATTGGTGTCGCTGGTGCCACGCAGCCGGCGGTTGAGGATGATGGCGAAGGCGAAGGCGATACTGCCCACCAGCGCAAAGCCTGATGACAGCGAGAACGCCGCCGACGAGGGTTTCAGCATGATCAGCACACCGCAGAAGCCGAGCAGGATCGCCATCCAGCGGCGCCAGCCGACCTTTTCGCCAAGCAAGAGGTGCGAGAGTGCCGCGACGTAGATCGGCCCCGCCATGTAGAAACTCATCACATCGGCCAGCGGCAGATAGACCACGGCGGCATAGAAGAGCGCGGTGTCGAGCGTGGTCATCACCACCCGCAGCAGCTGCAGCTCCAGGCGTTCCATGCGAAACAGCTTGGCCGGGCCCTGGTTGGCGATCATCGGGCCGAGCACGAAGAAGGCGCCGATGGAGCGGATCAGCACCACCTGGCCGACGGAGAAGCTGGCGACCAGCCATTTGCCCATGGCGTCGTTCAGCGCAAACAGGAAATCGCCGGCCAGCATCAGCAGAATGCCGGCCAAAAGCACATTCCTGATCGTCGAATTCTGCGCCACGGGCTGCGTCATGCCGATCCCGATTCCTCCCCCTTGTAAGCCCGCGTCGTAGACGGAAGCAGCGGCTTTGACGAGGAGAATTCGGGCGATGGGTAAGACCAGCGCCGGGAATCGGCTGTATCTAGAGCATGATGCCGAAAAGTGTGAAGCGGTTTTCGGACGACATCATGCTCTATCTCTTTGATTGGAGCCGGATATGTGCCGCCGGTTCACCATTCCCGGCCTTCCGCCGATGGACAGCCTGGTTTCCTGCTTCGTCCGCTCCGCCACCACCTTGCCCCTGGCGATGACGCACAGGCGCTCGGCGCGCAGCCGCAGGGCTTCGACCGGATTGCCGGCATCGAGGACGACCAGGCTGGCGCGCTTGCCGACCGCCAGGCCGAGATGATCGAGGCCCATGATCGCGGCATTGACGTTGGTGACCATGTCGAAGCAGCGCGCCATCTCTGCCGGGCTCGACATCTGAGCGACGTGCAGACCCATGAAGGCGACATCGAGCATGTCGGCGGTGCCCAGCGAATACCAGGGATCGAGCACGCAATCCTGGCCCCAACCGATGCGAATGCCGAGCGCCAGCATCTCCTTGACCCGGGTAAGGCCGCGGCGCTTCGGGAAGGTGTCGTGGCGGCCCTGCAGCATGATGTTGATCAGCGGATTGGGAATGACCGAGACGCCGGCCTCGGCGATCAGCGGCAGCAGCTTCGAGACGTAGTAATTGTCCATCGAATGCATCGAGGTGAGGTGCGAACCGGCGACCTTGCCCTGCAGACCAAGACGCTGCGTTTCATAGGCCAACTGCTCGATATGGCGCGACAGCGGATCATCGGTCTCGTCGCAATGCAGGTCGACCATCAGGCCGCGGCTGGCCGCGATCTCGCACAGCTCCGTTACCGAGCGCGTGCCGTCGGCCATGGTGCGCTCGAAATGCGGGATGCCGCCGACGATGTCGACGCCCATGTCGAGCGCGCGGATGGTGTTTTCACGCGCCGATGGAGAGCGATAAAACCCGTCCTGCGGGAAGGCGACCAATTGCAGATCGATGTAGGGAGCGACCGTCTTCTTGACCTCGAGCAGCGCCTCGACCGCCAGCAGGCGGTCATCGCAGACATCGACATGGGTGCGGATGGCGAGCAGGCCCATCGACACCGCCCAGTCGCAATAGGCCAGCGCGCGATCACGCACCGCCTCATGCGTCAAAAGCGGCTTCAACTCGCCCCACAGCGAAATGCCTTCGAGCAGCGTACCCGACGCGTTGATGCGCGGAATGCCGTAGGAGAGCGTCGCGTCCATGTGGAAATGCGGATCGACGAAGGGCGGCGAGACCAGATTGCCATGGGCGTCGACCTTCGTCCGCGCGGAACCCTGGAGAACGGGCTCGATCGCCGCGATCGTCTCACCGTTGATGCCGATGTCGGCAACCCTGCCATCAGGCAGTGTGCCGCCGCGAACGATAAGGTCGAAATCCATCCGTCGTCATCCCGTCAAAAGAATCATCTGATATAGCCGAGGCTGAAAATCGCATCCCGTCGATGCCGCTTGCAACAGCGATTTGTCCGCGGCGGCCGCGGATGGTTTCATCCGGCCGCAACTCCCTCTATAAGCCGCCTTCGTTGTCCCGGTTTCAAGGATCCGCCGTTTGTTTCGTTTCTTCCGCTCGACGGAAAACCAGCGCCTCGTCGCGAGGTTGATCCGGGAATCCTTTTATCAGCACAGGTTTGGCTACGGCGCCGCGATCTTGTCGATGCTTGTGGTGGCCGCCACGACCGGCGCCAGCGCCTGGATTCTCAAAGAGATCACCGACGAATTCGTAGTTTTCAAGCGGATTGACCGGGTCAACCTGATTGCGGGCGGGGTCGCCACGATCTTCATCCTCAAGGGCCTCGCCAACTTCATTCAGGCCTATTTCATGAGCCGTGTCGGCAACGCCATCATCGCCGACCGCCAGCGCAAGATCTACGACCGCATCCTGGCGCAAGGCATCGAATTCTACCATTCGACCTCGTCGTCCGACCTGATCACACGCATGACCAACAATGCGCAGGCGGCACGCAACGTGCTCGACCTCGTTGTCACGTCCTATGTGCGCGATCTGTTGTCGCTGGTCGTCCTGGTAGGAGTCATGGTCTGGCAGCAGCCAGCCTTGTCTATAATCTGCTTCGTCGTCGGCCCCTTGGCTATCTACGGGGTCAACCGCATCCTGAAACGTGTTCGCAAGTTCGCCGCGATGGAGTTTCGCTCGGTCGGCCAGATCGTGCAGGTGATGCAGGAAACGGCAATCGGCGTGCGCGTCGTCAAATCCTTCAACCTCGAAGGCGCAATGCGCAACCGCATGTACAAAGCGGTGTCGGACGTCGAGAACCGGGCCAACAACATCGCGACGCTGGAGGCTGCGACAAGCCCGGTGATGGAGACGCTGGCCGGGCTGGCAATTGCCGGGGCCATCTTCGTCAGTGGCTTCCTGGTCTTGCAGGGCGGCCAAATGCCGGGAAACATCATGGCCTTCATCGGGGCACTCCTGTTTGCCTATGAGCCGGCAAAGCGCCTTGCGCGCGTGCGCATATCGCTGGAAAGCGGCATTGTCGGCGTGCGTATGATGTTCGAGCTCGCCGACCAGCCGCTCACTCTGGTCGAGAAGCCGGACGCGAAGCCGCTTCTGGCCGGACCGGGCGAGATCCGGTTCGACGCCGTCGACTTCGCTTATCAGAAAGGGCCGCCGGTGCTGGACAGGTTCGATCTGACGCTTGCGCCCGGCAAGATGACGGCGCTGGTCGGGCCTTCCGGCGGCGGCAAGTCGACGATTCTAAACCTGATCATGCGCATGTATGATCCGCAGAGCGGCAGGGTGCTGTTCGACGGTCATGATATTTCCCATGCGACGCTCGCATCGCTGCGGGAAAAGATCGCCTATGTCAGCCAGGATACGTTCCTGTTTGCCGGCACCATCATGCACAACATCCGGCTTGGGCGCGAGGGTGCGACCGACGATGAGGTGATCGCCGCCGCCAAGGCGGCCAACGCGCATGACTTCATCAGCGCGCAGGCGAAAGGCTACGAGACGGATGTCGGCGAGAATGGCGGCCTACTGTCGGGCGGCCAGCGCCAACGGATCTCGATCGCACGCGCCATGTTACGCAATGCGGAGATCCTGCTGCTGGACGAAGCGACCAGCGCGCTCGACGCCGAATCGGAAGCGCTGTTCCGCGACGCGCTGCAGCAATTGACGGAAGGCCGCACGACGATCGTCATCGCGCACCGTCTGTCGACCGTGCACCAGGCAGACACGATCGTGGTGCTCGAAGCCGGCAAGGTGGTGGAAAGCGGCCCGCACAAGACCTTGCTCCAGCAGGGCGGGCTCTACCAGAAGCTCTATGAGTATCAGTTGATGCCGTAGCACTTCTCTTCCCTTCCCCCCTTGTGGGGGAAGGTGGATCGGCGCGCGGCGCCGAGACGGATGAGGGGTGTTCCAGCGGAGTGAGACATCGGTGTTCTCTGGAACACCCCTCATCCGTCGCCTGCGGCGACACCTTCTCCCACAGGGGCTAGCGTGCGCACACATTTGCTTCGGGTTCATTTTTGTGAGGCGAGAACGAAGCCGTCGACGATGGCGTTGAAGCGTCTGAGGCCTTGGGTGAAGGTGATGGGTCCTGGCGGGCGTTCCTTTTC
>NZ_RZPW01000205.1:0-8811 GCF_003998455.1 Mesorhizobium sp. M7A.F.Ca.CA.001.08.2.1
CTGCTGTTCTTCGTGCTGCCGATCGTCGCCTTCGTCCTGCTGGTCGGCGGCATGTTCGGCCTGCCGCATGTCGAGACCTCGCTTTGGGGCGGGCTCTTGGTAACGCTCAGCCTGTCCTTCGTCGGCATTGCCGTGTCGCTGCCGCTCGGCATCGTGCTGGCGCTCGGCCGCCGTTCCAAGATGCCGATCATCAAGACGCTGTGCGTCGTCTTCATCGAGACGGTGCGCGGCATCCCGCTGATCACCGTGCTGTTCTTCGCCAGCGTCATGCTGCCGCTGTTCCTGCCGGAGGGCGTTTCGTTCGACAAGTTCCTGCGCGCTTTGATCGGCGTGTCGCTGTTTGCCGCCGCCTATATGGCCGAAGTGGTGCGCGGCGGCCTGCAGGCGATCCCCAAGGGCCAGTATGAAGGTGCCGATTCGCTCGGCCTCGGCTATTGGCAGAAGATGTATTTCATCGTCATGCCGCAGGCGCTCAAATTGGTCATCCCTGGCATCGTCAACACCTTCATCGGCATGTTCAAGGACACCAGCCTGGTCATCATCATTTCGATGTTCGACCTGCTCGGCATCGTCAAACAGAATTTTTCCGATGCAAACTGGGCAACCGCGCAGACGGCGAGGTCTGGCCTGATCTTCGCGGCCTTCGTCTTCTGGCTGTTCTGCTTCGGCATGTCGCGCTATTCAATGTACACCGAACGCCGGCTCGACACCGGCCACAAACGCTGAATGCATGTCGCCCAAAAGTGTATAGCGGTTTTGGGGTAACGACAGGCATCATTACCAACAACAAAAGAACAAGGGGATCCCTCTCATGGCCACCGAAAATGCCGTCAGCGCAGAAGAGATCAAGGTCAACGCCGCCAAGATGCAGATTTCGACGACCGATGTCGCCATCGACATCATCGCCATGCACAAATGGTATGGCGAGTTCCATGTGCTGAAGGACATCAACCTGAAAGTGATGCGCGGCGAGCGCATCGTCATCTGCGGCCCCTCCGGCTCCGGCAAATCGACCATGATCCGCTGCATCAACCGCCTGGAGGAGCACCAGAAGGGCAAGATCATCGTCGACGGCAAGGAATTGACCAACGATCTCAAGAAGATCGACGAGGTGCGCCGCGAGGTCGGCATGGTGTTCCAGCACTTCAACCTGTTCCCGCATCTGACCATCCTGGAGAACTGCACGCTGGCGCCGATCTGGGTGCGCAAGACGCCGAAGAAGCAGGCCGAGGAAATCGCCATGCATTTCCTCAAGCGCGTCAAGATCCCGGAACAGGCCAACAAATATCCCGGCCAGCTTTCCGGCGGCCAGCAACAGCGTGTGGCGATTGCCCGCTCGCTGTGCATGAACCCGCGCATCATGCTGTTCGATGAGCCGACCTCGGCGCTCGATCCGGAGATGATCAAGGAAGTGCTGGAGACCATGGTTGGCCTTGCCGAAGAAGGCATGACCATGCTGTGCGTCACCCACGAGATGGGTTTTGCCCGCAAGGTCGCCAACCGGGTGATCTTCATGGACCAGGGCCAGATCGTCGAGCAGAACACGCCGGCCGAGTTCTTCGACCACCCGCGCCATGAGCGCACGAAGCTGTTCCTGTCGCAGATCCTGCACTAGGCTTTCGATGTTTGCGAGGAGCCCGGCTGAAACACTGCCGGGCTCTTTTGCGTATGGGATAACAGGCGACCGTTCCTGTCGCGCTGGAGCGCTTTTGCAGAGCCGCCTTTCATGAAGAGACTGGGACGTTTTCTAGGCCTTCTGTTGATTGTCGTCGCTCTCGCCGTGACGACGGGCACCCTCGTGCCGCGGCCGCTGTGGCCGGCGGCCGCCGCCATGCCCGCCGCGACGCGCCACATCCTGGTGCTGAACAATCCGATCCACACCGATATCGCCATCCCGTTCGACGATGCCGTGCGCCGGCGTTTCCACTTCCTGGTCGACGCCGGCATACCGGCCGACAGGCCGGAGGTCCGCTACATCGTCTTCGGCTGGGGCGGTCGCGCCTTCTACCTGGAGACGCCGACATGGTCCGAGCTGAAGGCGGTACCGGTGATGAAGGCACTGACCCTCGACGCGTCGGTCATGCATGTCGATGTCGCCGGTGACATCCTCGAACCGCGTCCTGACATCGCGGGGTTCGACATCACAGAGGACCGGTTCGCGGCGTTGCTCGATTTCATCGATGCGAGTTTCCAGCGCGGACCGGAAGGCCCGATCCTCGTTCCGGACGCGGCCTATTCCAGGTTCGACGGCTTCTACGAAGCCAACGGCCATTTCAACGCACTGATCGGCTGCAACACCTGGACGGCGACCGCCTTGCGCACCGCAGGCCTGCGCACCGGCTGGTGGAACCCGCTGCCTGTATCGCTCGGGCTATCGATGCGGCTGTATAATTAGCGTGGGCATTCCGCGAATTGGCGAGTGTCGCGTTCCTTCACACCCCCTCTGTCCCGCCAACCTTTCGCAGGTTTCAGCTTTCGTCAGCCTCCGGTGCCCGCCAGCCATAGAGCCAGTCCAAATCCGCCGCGAGTTTTTCCGACGAGCGCATTTTCAGGAACACGTTGCGCGCAATCGCCACCGGCCCTGCGGCATGCCAGGCCAGCCGGTTGACAGCGCCGCGTCGGGCGACCTGCGCGACACGCGGCCGCCGCGACTGTTCCCAAACCGCAAGCGCGGCCAGCGGGTTCGTAGGGGAGGCGTAGACGGCGTCGGCAAGCGTCGCCGCATCCTCGATCGCCATGGCCGCACCTTGCGCCGCGAATGGGGTCATCGCATGCGCGGCGTCGCCGATCAGCGCCATGCCGTTCGGTGTTGTCCAGGGCTGTTGCGGGTCGACAGTGTGGATCGGCCACGCGGTCCACGGGCCGGCCTGCTCGACCAGACGGGCAAGTTCTGCCGCAGTGCCGGCAAGAGCTCGGGTCAGGATCCCGGCGTCGGCGTTGCCGGACCAGCCCTCGGCAATGCGGTCGCCCCTGGTGAAGGCCGCGAGATTGAAGGCCGCACCCTTGCTGACGGGATAGGCCACCATATGGAAGCCGGGATGCAGGAAGGTGGTGACGCAGTCCCTGGCGCCAATGGCGGCAAAGCTCTGCCCCGCGGCGCTATCGGCTGCGATGGTCGCGCGCCAGGCCAGTTCGCCGGAGAAATGGTTTCTTGGCGAAGCCGACCCCTTGGCCGAGTCGACAAGTGCGCGCACCGACGACCAGACGCCATCGGCCCCGACCAGCAGGAAGCCCTCCGCCGCGATGGTCTTGCCGTCGATCTCGGCCGTCGCCGTGATGCCATGCGGGCCGGAGGCAACGTCGCCGATGCGGGCGCCGGTGGTGAGATGGATATCCGGCACCTCGGCAAGGCGCGCGGTCAATGCGCTCTGCAGATCGGCCCTGTGCGCGACGAGATAGGGTGCTTGCCAGCGGGTTTCGGCGGCTTGCCCCAGCGGCACGCGCGCCAGTTCGCGCAAGGTCGCGGCCTTCTTCAACACCACGGCTTGCGGCCGCACCGCTGCCGGCAGCAGCCGGTCGAGCACGCCGAGCTGGCGAAGGATGCGCGTCGCGTTTGGAGAGAGCTGGATGCCGGCGCCGGCAGCTTCCAGGCGCTGCGCCTGTTCGAACACCCGAACCGCGTAGCCGCGCGAGGCGAATGCAAGGGCTGCGGTCAATCCGGCGACACCGGCCCCGGCGACGACAATTTGCCGGGAACGCGTGTCGTTCATCGGGCTGGTCGCGAAAGTCTCAGGCGGCCTGTTCGATGTAGATGCATCCGGCCGGCAGCGTTTCCGTCGCCTTCAGCTTCGGCGAATAGCGGTAGAGCGTCGAGCAATAGGGACAGACTTTTTCATTGTCGTCGCCCATGTCCAGAAACACATGCGGGTGGTCGAAAGGCGGATTGGCGCCCGTGCACATGAATTCCTTCACGCCGATGTCGATTGCCGGATAGCCCGCATCGTTCTGAAAATGGGGAATGGAACCGCCTGCCATCGTCGTCTCCTTAACGCAGTCTCGTCTGCATCTGGATCATATCAGGCCTCTTTGCAAGTTCGATGAAATCAAACTGTCGCAAAAGCCTGTCAGAGGATAAGTTAAGCCGGTTAACCCATGGCCCGAAAACCGATTTCGGTTTTCGGGAGGGACCATGGGTCGCTAGAGTGACTGGCTAGCCGGCTTGAGCGGGTATGGAAGAGCGGGAATCATGAACGAACTGAAGCCGGTGCAGAACGAATTCGTGGATGTCGAGGTGGCTCGCCCGGAAGGCGGCAACCCGGACCGGTTTGTCAACCGCGAGTTTTCCTGGCTGCAGTTCAACCGGCGCGTTCTCGAGGAGTCGCTGAACCTCAATCATCCGCTGCTGGAGCGCGTCCGCTTCCTGTCGATCTCGGCCGCCAATCTCGACGAGTTCTTCATGGTCCGAGTCGCCGGTCTTGCCGGCCAGGTGCGCGAGGGCATCACGCTGAAGAGCCCCGACGGCCGCACCCCCGAACAGCAGCTCGAACAGCTGCTGCGTGAGGTCGAGCGGCTGCAGGAAGACCAGCAGAAGAGCCTTTCGGCGCTCACCGTGCTGCTCAACAAGGAAGGCATCGAGAGCATCACCCGCGATGCGCTGACCAAGGACGAGAAAATCTGGCTGGAAGACCATTTCCAGGAACAGGTTTTCCCGGTGCTGACCCCGCTGTCGATCGACCCGGCGCATCCGTTCCCGTTCATCCCCAATCTCGGCTTCTCGATGGCGCTGCAATTGCGCCATCGCAAGAACGGCGAGGAGATGAGCGCGCTGCTGCGCCTGCCGGTGGCGCTGAAGCGCTTCATCCGTCTGCCGGACCGCAAGCATCATGTCCGCTTCATCCCGCTGGAAGAGGCTGTCGGCCTCTATATCGGCAAGCTCTTCCCCGGCTACGAGGTCAAGGGCTCCGGCACGTTCCGCATCATCCGTGACAGCGATATCGAGGTCGAGGAGGAGTCCGAGGACCTCGTGCGCCTGTTCGAAACGGCGCTGAAGCGGCGTCGGCGCGGATCGGTGATCCGCATCGAATTCGACAGGCTGATGCCTGGCGAATTGCGCGATTTCGTCGCCGGCGAGCTTGGCGTGTCGTCGAGCCGCATCAGCGTCTTGACCGGTCCATTGGCGCTCAGCCAGATTTCCGAGATCGTCGCCGTTCCCCGCGACGACCTGAAATTCACGCCCTACAATCCGCGTTTTCCCGAGCGCATCCGCGAACATGGCGGCGATTGTTTCGCCGCCATCCGCGAGAAGGACATCGTCGTCCATCACCCTTACGAATCCTTCGATGTGGTGGTGCAGTTCCTGCGCCAGGCAATGGCCGATCCGGAAGTGGTGGCGATCAAGCAGACGCTTTACCGCACCTCCAACGACAGCCCGATCGTGCGCGCGCTGGTCGACGCGGCCGAGGCCGGCAAGTCGGTCACCGCACTGGTCGAGCTCAAGGCGCGTTTCGACGAGGAAGCCAACATCCGCTGGGCGCGCGACCTGGAGCGGGCCGGCGTGCAGGTGGTGTTCGGCTTTCTCGAACTGAAGACGCATGCCAAAATGTCGCTGGTGGTGCGGCGCGAGGACGGCAAGCTGCGCAACTACGTGCACCTCGGCACCGGCAACTACCATCCGGTCACCGCGCGCATCTACACCGACCTGTCCTTCTTCACCACAGATCCGACGATTGCGCGCGATGTCGCCCAGCTGTTCAATTTCATCACCGGCTATGCCGAGCCGACGGACGAAATGCGGTTGGCGATCTCGCCGTTCACGCTGAGAAGCCGCATCCTGAAGCACATTGCCGACGAGATTGCCTACGCGGTGCAAGGCAAACCGGCGCGCATCTGGATGAAGATGAACGCCCTCGTCGATCCGATCATCATCGACGCGCTCTACGATGCCAGCCGCGCCGGCGTCGAGATCGACCTTGTCGTGCGCGGCATCTGCTGCCTGCGGCCGCAGGTTCCGGGCCTGTCGGAAAACATCCGCGTAAAATCGATCGTCGGCCGTTTTCTCGAGCACAGCCGCATCTATTGTTTCGGCAATGGTTACGGCCTGCCGTCGGACGAGGCGATCGTCTACATCTCCTCGGCCGACCTGATGCCGCGTAATCTCGACCGCCGCGTCGAAACCATGGTGCCGATCACCAATCCAACTGTGCATGAACAGATCCTTGGCCAGATCATGCTGGGCAACATTATGGACAATCAGCAAAGTTTCGACGTATTGGCTGATGGAACCTCCCGGCGCGTCGTGCTGGAGGAGGGCGAGGAACCGTTCAACGCGCAGGAATATTTCATGACCAATCCGAGCCTGTCGGGACGGGGTGACGCGCTGAAGTCGCATGCGCCCAAGCGCATCGCGCAGTTCAAGCGCCGCAAGAAGAACGCCGCAGCGTCCGGCTGATGCTGTCTGATTCTCAGGGCCGGCTGCAGGACCGCCGACCGCTGTCCATCATCGACATCGGATCGAACTCGATCCGTCTCGTCGTCTATGAGGGGCTGGCGCGCTCGCCGACCATGCTGTTCAACGAAAAGATGCTGGCCGGTCTCGGCCGCGGCATCGTTTCGACCGGCAAGCTCGACCCCGAGGCGGTAACGCGCTCGATGGAAGAGTTCCGCCGCTTTCGTGCGCTTTCCGACCAGGCCGGCGCCGAGCAAATGTATGTGCTGGCGACCGCGGCGGCCCGCGAGGCGGTCAACGGCCCCGATTTCATCCACCGCGCCGAGGATGTGCTGAAGACCGAGATCCGAGTGATCAGCGGTCGTCAGGAAGCGTACTATTCCGCGCTCGGCGTCATTTCCGGTTTCCATCCGGCCGATGGCATCGCCGGCGATCTGGGCGGCGGCAGCCTCGAACTGGTCGATGTCAGCGGCGAGGCGATCGGCGACGGCATCACGCTGCCGCTGGGCGGCCTGCGCCTGCAAGACATGGCGAAGAACTCGCTGGCCCAGGCGGCCAGGATCGCGCGTGACGAACTGGCGAAGGCCAAGCTGTTGAAAGGCGGGCAGGGCAGGCCCTTCTACGCCGTCGGCGGCACCTGGCGAAATCTTGCCCGGCTGCACATGGAAATGACCAACTATCCGCTTGGCGTCATGCACCATTACGAGATATCGGCCGAAAGCGCGGCGAACTTCCTCAAGCAGGTGGCCAAGGCCGAGATCGAGAAGGTCAAGGGCATCGAAGGCGTTTCGAAGAACCGCCGTTCGCTGCTGCCCTATGGCGCCATCGTGCTGCAGGAGATCATGGCGGCGATGCAGCCGTCGAAGATCATCGTCTCGGCGCTCGGCGTGCGCGAAGGCTTTCTCTATTCGCTGCTCGACGAGGCGGAGCAGAAGGCCGATCCGCTGATTTCGGCCTCGGAGGAACTCGCCCGTCTGCGCTCGCGCTCCGTCACCCATGCGCACGAACTTGTCGACTGGACCGCCAAGACCTTTGCCGCCTTCGGCATCGACGAGACCGAGGACGAGGCGCGCTACCGCCACGCGGCCGCATTGCTGGCCGACATCGGCTGGCGCGCGCATCCCGAATACCGCGGCAAGCAATCGCTCAACATCATTGCGCACGCGTCCTTCTTCGGCGTCGACCATCCTGGCCGTGCTTTCCTGGCGATGGCCAACGCCTATCGTCACGACGGCATCTTCAACGAAGCCATCGCCCCCGAGATCAAGGCTCTGGCATCGCCGCGTTATCTGGAGCGCGCCCGCGTCCTCGCCGCCATGATGCGCGTCGTCTACCTGCTGACGGCGTCGATGCCCGGCATCATGCCCAGGCTGAAATGGGAACAGCGCGCCAACGGCGTGCTGGCGCTGGTCTTGCCGGCATCGCTGGCCGATCTCTATGGCGAGCGGCCGGCCGGGCGCCTGGCGCAGCTGGCCAGGATCACCAACCGCCGGCTGGTGCTGGCCGTCGAGGGTGGCCCCAGCATGTCGGTGAAATAAGGCGCTAGCTGCTAGCAGACCCGTGTCTTATCTGACTTAAGCGGAGACCTGCCGGTCGTACTTCGCCGGCGGCATCGCGTTTGTAGACCGGCTTCCCCCAATCCGTCGCTGCTTTGCAGCGCCACCTTTCCCCCCTCCGGAGGGAAAGGAAGGGAGCCTTGTTGGAAGAGCGTTGGCGGCAACAGGCTCGCGCCCTTCCTCTACCCCGTCGATCGGGGGAGAGGTGGCTCGGCGAAGCCGAGACGGAGTGGGGGTCGACCTGGCTTGGCGTCGAGGGCGGCCCCAGCGTCTCGGTGAAGTGGGCACGGCCTAAGCCTGATATCTGACCCACGCGGATATGAGATCAAACCAATCGCGCCACTTGTCAGCGGCATCGCGTTTGTAGACCGGCTTTCCCCAATCCGTCGCTGCTTTGCAGCGCCACCTTTCTCCCCTCCGGAGGGAAAGGAAGGGAGCCTCGTTGGAAGAGCGTTGGCGGCAATAGGCTCGCGGCCTTCCTCTACCCCGTCGATCAGGGGAGAGGTGACTCGACGAAGCCGAGACGGAGTGGGGTCGATCAGCTCGGGCCCATCTACGCAAAAATATCAAACCGCGCCGCGCCCGTCGATCGACCATGCGCCGGCGCCGGCCATCGCCAGCGCTACAAACCCACCTGATATCGCAATGTCCTTCATCAGCATCTGCTGGTGCAGGAAGGCGAGCATCGCGTCGCCGCCGCCCTGGCCATAATGGCCGATGAAGCCGGCGACGATACAGAAGGCAGCGAGCAGAAGCGCTATGATCCGGGTCTGGAAACCGACCAGGATGAGCAGCCCGGCGATCAGTTCGAACAGTCCCGTGCCCCAGGCGGCAAGTGTCGGCAGCGGCAGGCCGAGGCCGGCGAAATAG
>NZ_RZPW01000206.1:0-8779 GCF_003998455.1 Mesorhizobium sp. M7A.F.Ca.CA.001.08.2.1
CCGGGGTGATCCAGTTCGGTTCGGCGCCGAGAAAGCGGTCGAGGAAAGCCACCGCATAGGCCGGCATCTCGGTCACATTCTCGCGATAGGACCACCAGGTGCGCAAATCGTCGGCGCATTTGTCGATGCCGGGTGCCGTGCCGAATTCCTGCTCGTGGATCGCCGAAATCACCGAGACGCAGTAGTTGGTGTAGAGGAAACCCTCCGGCCAGAAGCGGACGATTTCCAGCGTGCCGGCGTTCGTTTCCGTCTCGATCAGCTGCGTGAGGCCGGAGATTTCCTTGGCCGGCGCCTGTTTTATCAGCTCACGCAGCACGAGGCCGGCGGCAAAGACGATGAAGTCGGCGCGGTCGATCGCGGCGAAGCGCTTCTGCGCCTCCATGATCTCGACCCAGTCGAGAAAGGCCCTGGTGAGCTTGGCCTCGTCGATCTCGAAGCGCACGCCGAACGTGTCCGAGACCACCTTGGCGCTGCCGCGAAAGGTGGCGCGGAACCAGCGCAACTGCCGCAGCCGATGGCGAAGATCGGGCATCAAGGCCAGTTCGTCCCTGAAGGGCAGGTCCATGTTTCCTCGTATCCTGTTTCCCGGTCAGCCTAGCACAAGCGCGCCGCCGCCGAAATCTGTCAGCGGCCCTGTAGATGACCGCTTCAGAGCCCAATATCATACATATTGACATTCTCGGAAACAAATGTTCTCACTTTGCTGTTGTCACGCGCCGGTCCAAGGTGCGATTCAACTGAGGCTTCGGGAGGAGAACCGAATGGCGATTTGGCAGTGGGGACTGCTTCTGCTGGTTATCGTGTGGGCGCTGCAGTCGCTCGGCGTCTGGCTGCAGATGCGGCATTATTCGGATGTCTTCAGGGGCGTCACCGACCAGTACAAGGACGGCTTCGTCGGAGCCGGCAATTTTCGCGGCCGGTTGGCCAAGGGCACCATCGCGCTCGTGGTGGTGACGCCCGATCTGGTCGTGCGCCGCCTGATGGTGATGAGCGGCCGTTCCGTCTTCACCAAGTTCAAGAGACATGAAGAATTCGAGGGTGTTCCCCTCGATCGACTCCGGTCCAACCCTGCAATCATGGGGGAGGGGGAACCCGGTGTGGCCGAGGCCGTGAAACGGGCGATCGAGCAGATCGACAAAACACGGTCGGAGCCGGGGAAGAAGCCGGGCCTGTCCGGTTTGAACGTAGCAAGGGCTTAGAGCCGGATGATTTCGGGCTCTAAATCAAAGGGATAGAGGACGCCGCGCACCGACTGGGATCAACCGGCGGGTGGCATAAGGAGGAGAAATGTCTGTATTTTCGTTGTTGGCGCAGCATGCCGACATGGCCGTGCACAATCTGCATGTCGCAGGTGCCATGGTTTCGGATGCCGCATTGCATGGCAAGCTCGCTGTCGAGCATGCCTCCGACCATCTCGTTGTCCTCGCACAAGCGGACAGCGGACCGATCACCGTCGATCAGTTCAAGGAAAAGCTGAAGGACGTCCAGCAGGAAGAGCAGCTCGGCTGGCTGACCGCCATCGGCAAGTACTTCATCGGCATCTTCCAGAAGGGTGGCGAGGTCTTCGCCGGCTTCGTCACCGGCATCATTCCGACGCTGGTGGTGCTGATGACGGCCTTCTATGCCGTCACCGAACTGGTCGGTGAAGAGCGCGTGCATGGCCTGGCGCGCGGCGCCGGTCGGATCGCGCTGACGCGCTACACGCTTTTGCCGCTGCTGGCGGTGTTCTTCCTCACCAATCCGATGGCCTATACGTTCGGATCGTTCCTGGAAGAAAAGCACAAGCCAGCCTTCTATGACGCGGCCGTGTCCTATGTGCACCCGCCGCTCGGCCTGTTCCCGCACATCAATCCCGGCGAGTATTTCGTCTGGGGCGGCATTCTCGTCGCGCTGCTGGAGCTGGAAAAGAAGGGCGTCGTCGTCGCCGGCTACCACGTCAAGGTGGCGATCTGGTACGCCATCGTCGGCCTCGTCGTCATCCTGCTCAAGGGCATGCTGACCGAACGCATCACCGCGATCATGGCACGCCGCCAAGGCGTCGAGCTGTAAGGGCGGGGAGGACATCATGGCCAAGACATATAAAGCCGTAAAGATCTCCCAGGGCAAAACCGGCTGGGGTGGCCCGCTCATCATCGAGCCGACCGAACAGCGCAGCAAGGTGGTTTCCGTCACCGGTGGTGGCATTCACCCGGTGGCGCAGCTCATCGCCGACATGACCGGCGCCGAGGCCGTCGACGGCTTCAGGGCACCGCCGATCGAAAGCGAGATGGCGGTTGTCGTCGTCGATTGCGGCGGCACCGCACGATGCGGCGTCTATCCGCGCAAACGTATCCCGACCGTCAATCTGACGCCGGTCGGTCAATCCGGGCCGCTGGCCCAGTTCATCACCGAGGACATCTACGTTTCGGGCGTGAAGCCGGCCAACATCACAATGGCGGACGGATCCGAAACGATCACGACTGCAGGGGGAGCAGCAGCGATGAGTTCAAGCAACAATGCGACCGCGGCACCACAGCCGCTGCCGAGCGAAGGTGGGCTGATCGGCCTCATCAGCACGATCGGCCGCGTCATGGGACGTATCGTCGGCATCTTCTTCAATGCCGGCCGCCGCACCATCGACCAGGTCATCCGCAACGTGCTGCCGTTCATGGCCTTCGTGACCATGCTCATCGGTCTGATCCTGTATACCGGCATCGGCGATGTGCTGGCGCAGCCGATGGGTCCGCTGGCCAACAACATCGTCGGCCTGCTGATCATCTCGGCGATCTGCGGCCTGCCGTTCCTGTCGCCCATCCTCGGGCCAGGCGCTGTCATCGCGCAGGTCATCGGCGTCGCCATCATCGGCCCGCAGATCGCCAACGGCACGATTTCGCCGGCAATGGCACTGCCGGCGCTGTTTGCCTACAATACCCAGGTGGGCTGCGACTTCGTCCCCGTCGGCCTGGCGCTCGGCGAGGCCAAGCCTAAGACGATCGAAATCGGCGTTCCGGCGGTGCTCATCAGCCGCCAGATCATGGGGCCGGTCTCGGTGCTGATCGCCTGGGTCGTCAGCCTGATCGTGTTCTAAGGCAATTCCGGGAAAAGCGCACAATGCTTTCCCTTGGAAACTGCGTCAAAACAAAGAGATAGAGCGGTTCACCGCTCTAGGGAAAGTTGAGAAAATGAGGTTCGCCATATGACGGTTCTTTTGAGAACACGGGTCACTGCCATCGGCCCCGAAGTGGCGGACCTTGCCGAAGGGGGCGTGGTCATCCTGTTTGCGGATGGCTCGCCGCCGGAGCTTGCCGAGGTTTCGGTGCTCCACAAGGCGGAGCAGGGACCAAGTGACGGAGCGCCCGCCAAGGGCGCTTCGATCACCCTCGGCCCGGTTGCCGCTGTTATCACAGCGGTCGGCTCCAGCGCGTGGAGCAAGGTGCTGGAAATGGGCCATGTCGTCATTTCGTTCAACGGCGCTACCGAAGCCGAGAGACCGGGCGAGATCTGTGCGTCGCAAGTCGATCCGCAAGCGCTCGTGGCCGCCCTGAAGACCGGCGCGATCATCACCATCGCCGCCTGACAGCATTCGCGCCGCGGCCCATGT
This sequence comes from Mesorhizobium sp. M7A.F.Ca.CA.001.08.2.1, assembly GCF_003998455.1. Classification (NCBI taxonomy): domain Bacteria; kingdom Pseudomonadati; phylum Pseudomonadota; class Alphaproteobacteria; order Hyphomicrobiales; family Phyllobacteriaceae; genus Mesorhizobium; species Mesorhizobium sp. M7A.F.Ca.CA.001.08.2.1. The sequence goes on from NZ_RZPW01000206.1 coordinate 3,581, forward strand.
TGGGAGCGGCGCCCAAAACCAGAGTATTTGCCATGGAACGCTCGACCATCGTCAGAGTGCATGAAGGTTTGCACGCCCGTCCCGCGACGCGGTTCGTGAAGCTCGCCAAGGGCTTCGAATCCGACGTCGAACTGGTCAAGGACGGCAAGGCGGTCAGCGCCAAGAGTTCGGTCAAGCTGATGCTGCTGGCGGTCAAGGAGAACCAGGAAGTCACGGTGCGGGCGAATGGTGCCGATGCCATCGAGGCGCTCGAGGCGCTGATCGGCTATCTCGAGAATCCGCGGGCCGGCCTCGATGATGAAGCGGAAGCGCAGAGCCCGGCCAACGATGCCGGGCAGGAAGCGGCACCCGCGCCGGGATCCATGCCGGCGGCACCTGGCGGGGCAAACCGCTTGCGTGGCGTGGCCGCCAGCGAAGGTTTCGCCATCGGCCCGGCCTTTGCGCATTTCCCACCCGATATCGCCGGACAGGGCCGCATGTTGCGGGCCGAGGAGATAGAAGGCGAGATCGACAGGTTCCGCACGGCCGTCGGCGCGGTCCAGGCCCGCATGGATCATGCGTTGGCGCAGGACAGCCTGTCGGCTGGAGACCGCGGCATCGTCGCCGCGCTGCGCGATATCGCCGCCGACGACAGCCTGGCTGGTGAGGCCGAGGGCCTGATCAAGGGCGGCAACGACGCGGTTTCCGCCGTCATCACCGCCGCCTCCACCATTGCCGCCGAATTCAGCGCCGTCGACGATCACTATCTCAACGCGCGGGCGGATGATGTCCACGCCCTTGGGCGGCAGATTTGCCTGGTGTTGCTGGGCCAAGACGATGTCAGCCTCGAAAACATCCCCGAAGGGGCTATCCTGATCGCCGACGACATCGGCGCCTGGGATCTGGCACGCGCGCCGCTGAAGCGTATCGGCGGCGTGGTGTGCGGTCATGGCGGCGCCACCTCGCACATCGCCATCATCGCGCGCTCGCACGGCATTCCGGCCGTGCTCGGCCTCGGCGACCAGGTCAATGCCTTGCGTACCGCGCGAGACGTCGCGCTCGACGGCAATGCCGGCCATGTGATCATCGACCCCGACGAGGCGACCCGTGCCGATTTCGCCGGCCGCGTCGAAGCGGCGGCAAAGGAGCGCGCCGGGCTGACCATCTTCAAGACGGTGACGCCGAAGCTCGCCGACGGCAGGATCATCGAGGTGGCGGCCAATATCGGCTCACTCGAGGAAATCGAAGCGGCGCAAGAGGCTGGTGCCATGGGCATCGGCCTGTTCCGCACCGAGCTTTTGTTCATGCGCCATATGCATCTGCCCTCGGAAGACATGCAGGCCGAGACCTATGCGGCGCTGGCCAAGGCTTTTGCGCCTTATCCGGTCATTGTGCGCACGCTCGACATCGGCGGTGACAAGCCGATTGCCGGCATCGAATTTCCCGACGAGGAAAACCCCTTCCTCGGCTGGCGCGGCATCCGCATGTGTCTCGACCGGCCCGACATCTTCAAGCGCCAACTGCGGGCGCTGCTGCGCGCAGCCGTGCACGGCAACATCAAGGTGATGCTGCCGATGGTGTCCGACCTCTCGGAGGTCAGGCAGACGCGCGTGCTGGTCGACGAATGCACAGCCGAGCTGAAAGCCGAAGGCGTGCCGCACGCATCATTCGACCTCGGCGTCATGATCGAAACCCCGGCCGCCGTGCTGATCGCCCCGGCGCTGGCCAAGGAGGTCGCTTTCTTCTCGATCGGCACCAACGATCTGACCCAGTACATCATGGCCGCCGATCGGCTCAATCCGACCGTCGCCAAGCTCAACGATGTCACCAATCCGGCCGTCATGTCGGCGATCGAAATGACAGCAAAAGCCGGCGTCGCCGCCGGTATCATGGTCGGCATGTGCGGTGAGGCGGCCGGCCGTCCGGATCTGATTGCGACTTTCGTGAAGATGGGGCTGACCGAACTCTCGATGAGCCCGGCTTCGATCCAGCGCGCCAAGAAAGCGATCATGGCCATGGCCGCCGAAGGCTAGCCCAGGCCGGCTGACTACGGCAGATGGGCAAGCAAGGTGGCGAAGACCGGGGTCAGTTCAGCGATCGGGTTTGCCTTGGCGCAAGCCTGAACGATGCGATCGTGGCGAATATCCGCCGCCAGGATGGCGATCTCCAGCATATCCGGCTCCGGCGCGCCGTCCCTGCCGGTGGTCGCCAGGCCGCAGGCCAAAGCGAGCGGCGCCAGGCAGCTTATGTCGAGCGCCCGGCCGCCCGCCGGCGTTCCCGGCTCGGTCTCGGCAAAGCGAACGGGACGCTGATTGAGGCACTCGACCAGCAGCGCCGAGCAGGTGGCCGCGATTGCCTGCAGTCCGGCACCCGGCGCGGCCAATGCGGCCAGGAGATCGCCATGCCGCTTGCGCATCGTGGCATGGACGGCCGCGAAATCGGCTTCGTGGATGCGGGCATTGTCGATGTTCAGGCCGGCAAGCACCGCTTTGGTCAGATAATACATATCGCGCCGGAATAGGCGCTCGGCGTCCAGTTGGCGATCCTCGTTGCCGACCGGGAAATAGGTGCCGAGGCCCTTCACCGTGGTGCCGTCCACCTTGATCGGGCGCTCATGCGGGACGAAAGCTTCGGCGATCGACAGTGCTTCGTCGACGGCACTCGCGGCATGGCTGAGCAGGCCTTCGATGCCCTTGCCTGGAAACGGTGGCAGATGGCTGGTTGCTTCGCGCAGGATGCTGGCATGGCCGCTGCCGTCATGGCGGCTCTGGCGGATGATTTCGCGGACTTCCCGCAGCCGGTCCTTCAGATTGACGCGGACATCTTCGGAGATTTGTCGGAGCATCGCGGATCGCCTTGAAATTTGCTGCGGATAGCCGACCGGGGCAGCCGCCACTCTCTACATTGTTCCTATCGATAGGTAGATCAATAGGCGATACTAGACCAGCATGCAGAATCGGCGGCGGCGCCCTCGTCCGTCGCCGCAGGGGGAGAGACAGACTTGGGCAGACGACGACAGGGCGAAAGCGAAGACGGTCGAGGCGAGGCAACCGAGCTGGTCGCCAGCGAAAGCCGGACGGATCGCCTCAGGATTCGCGCCGCCTGGATGTATTTCGTCGAACAGATGACGCAGAACGAGATCGCCGACGTGCTCGGCGTCGGTCGCGTCACCATCGTGCGCATGCTGGCGGATGCCCGGGCGCGCAACGAAGTGAAGATCACCATCGAGAGCGAATTGTCGGAAATCGTGCGGCTTGAGCGCGCATTGGAGAAGACGTTCGGGCTGCAGCAGGCGCTGGTGGCGCCGCTTTCGGCAGCCGATGCCGATCCCATACCAGCGATCAGCGCCAAGACCGGCAGCTTCCTGTCGGACACGATGAAGTCCGGCATGCGGGTCGGTGTCGGCTGGGGGCAGACGCTGTTCTCGAGCCTGCCTTTCATCAGCGCCAAGTCGCTCACCGACTTCAAGGTGATTTCGCTGCTTGGCGGTGTCGGCGTCGTGCGCCGGGTCAACCCAGCCGAGTTCGCCTGGCGCTTCGCTCAGATATTCCAGGGCGACGGCTATCTGATGCCGACACCAGCCGTGGTCGACAGCGTCGAGACCAAGATCGCCCTGATCGAGCGCTGCGGCCTGCAGGAGATTTTCGAAATGGCCGACGTGCTCGATGCCGTTCTGCTGAGCGTCGGCGGGATCGCCTCGGCCACCACCTTCTCTCGTGGTGGCTTCCTCAAGGAGGCGGATCGGGAGGCCCTGCTTGCGCGTGGCGCCGTGGGTGACCTCCTGTTCCATTTCTTCGACCGCAACGGCGATCTGGTCGACCATCCCGTCAACAGCCACGTGATGTCGGTGGATGTCGACCGTCTGCGAAAGGCGCCGATCCGCATCCTCACCTCCGGTGGCGAGGAGAAGACCGAAGCGCTGCTCGGCGCCATGACCCTCATTGCCCCAACCATCCTGATCACCGACGAGGAGAGCGCGCGGCGCATGCTGGAAGCGGTCAGCGGAAGCTGAAGCTGTCCATGATGTAGTCCGGCCAGGCCTGCTGTTCGTCGAAAACAGCGGCGAGATCCGGTGTGTCCGCCAGTATTCCGCTCAGCACCAGCGCGGTGGCGATGCCGGTGCTGTTTCCCCCCGATATGTCGTGTTCGACGCTGTCGCCGACGCAGACCACGGTGCCACGGTCCGGCTCGCCGGCCAGCGCCAGCGCGGCGTCGAAAATCGCCGTGTCGGGCTTGCCGATGCGGGTAACGCTGCCGCCCAGGCTTTCGTAGAGATCGGCCAGCCGGCCGGCGCCGAAGCGAGGGCCAACGGCCGTCAGCATGATCATGTCGGGATTGGTGCAGAAACACGGCACCCGCCGCTCCGCCGCCGGCGCGAACAGTCTGCGATAATGGTCAAGGTCAAAGCGGTCACCCTCGCTGGCCGCGATCAGCACCAGCTCGGCCTCATCGCCGGACCCGGTCAGCGCAAATGGCAGGCCTTCGATCGCGGAACGGTCATTGTCGCGGCTGATCAGCAGGCATTTTGTCCCCGGGCGCAGCTTTCCCGACGTTGCCATCTCCCCAAAGGATCGCCACGCCACCTCGCCGGAAGAAACGAAATGATCCCAGCTTCCCGGTTCGAAGCCGAGTTTTATGAGCCGGCTTTCATTGGGTTGAGCCCGCCTGCCGGAGTTCGAAACCAGCACCACCGTCTTGCCGGCGCGTTTCAGCGCCGATAGCGCTGCCACCGCGCCTGGATAGGGCCGCGTGCCGTCGTGCAGCACGCCGAACTGGTCGAGCAGGAACACATTATAGCGCTCCGCCAGCGGCCCGAGGCCGTCGAGACGTTCGATCGTTTTCGCGCTCATAGGAGTCCTGCCCGGCTTGCACCCATCAGCGCCAGCCGCGCCGTGCCGGCGGCGGCCTCGTCGGAAAGCGCGGGCAGGAAATCGACGCCGAGCCTGCGACGCCGGATTGCCGTCCAGGCCGGGTTCGCTGCCCCGCCTCCGACGCTCCTGACCGATATCAGCGTGGGCGCGCCGAGTTCGGCAAGCCTGTCATAGCCGAGCGCTTCGATCGCGGCGATGCCTTCGAACATCGCTTTCAGATAATCGGCGTCGTCCGCCGGCCGCGGCGCAAGGCGAGGCGGCAGCGCCGGATCGGCGATCGGAAACCGTTCGCCCGTGGCGGGAAGCGGATAGGAATCGAAGCCGGGGCCCGGCTCCGGGTCGATTGTCG
>NZ_RZPW01000207.1:0-8774 GCF_003998455.1 Mesorhizobium sp. M7A.F.Ca.CA.001.08.2.1
GTAGTGCGCTGGCCGAAGCTCGACCAGTCGTCGATGACGGTCAGGCCGGGTGCGCCGCGGTCGGCGATCGCATACCAGGCGCGGCCCTCGTCATCGAGCGCCACGATCGGCACCAGATGGGCGAGCAGCGCGCCGGACGAATAGAATTTCCGGCCGTTGACGACCACATGATCGCCGGCATCGGTGAAGCGGGTCTCAAAATCGGCGGCGCGCTTGGAGCCGAACTCGGAAAAGGCGTTGCCGAACCGGGTGCCCTTCAGCGCTTCGGCGAACAGCAGCTTCTGCTGGTCCGCGTCGGAGACGGTGCGGATGGCAGCGACGACGCCGAGATGGTTCTGCGCAACCTGGCCGATCGAGGAATCCGCCGCCGAGATGATCTCGATCACCTTCGCCAGCGTCGCATAGGACACCTCCGGCCCACCGAATGCCTTGGGTACATTGATCGACCACAGGCCGCTTTGCGAAAAGGCATCGAGTTCGGCGACCGGCCAGATCCGTTCACGGTCGCGCCGGGAGGAGTTCTTAACGAATTCGGCGGCGAGCGCATGGGCAACCGCAATCGCCTCGGCGTCGTCCTTGATGATGTGCGCCGGGGCGGTCGGCCTTGCGACTGGCGGCACGGCGGCGGAAGCCTTGTCGGTCTTGACGGTCGAAACGGTCATTTCACTGCTCCTTGGGATTTCGATTCAGGCAACGGCGTGGAGATGGGCGGGCTTGGTGGCGGGTGACGCCTGTTGCCCGGGGTTCGATTGACCGAGATAGAAGGCCCTGATGTCCTCGCGCTGGCGAAGCTCGGGGGCCGCGCCGGCGAGAACGGAAACGCCGTTCTCCAGCACCGTGGCATGGTCGGCATATCGCAGCGCCACTGCGGAGTTCTGCTCGGCGACCAGGATGGATAGGCCAGTCTCGCGGTTGAGTTTTTTCAAGCTCTGGAAGATGTCCTGGACGATGATTGGCGCGAGCCCCATCGACGGTTCGTCCAGGACGAGCAGCCGCGGCCGCGACATCAGCGCCCTGCCGATGGCGGTCATCTGCTGTTCGCCGCCGGAGGTCAGGCCGGACAATGTCCGGCGTTTTTCCCGAAGCCTCGGGAAATAGCCGTAGATCCGTTCGAGATCCCCGTTGATCTCGGCGCGGCTGCCGCTGCGGCCGATGCCGCCGGCGATCAGATTCTCCTCGACGGTGAGGCTTTTGAAGCAGTGGCGGCCTTCCAGCACCTGAACCAGCCCGGCGCGCACCAGATCACCCGGTTTGCGGCGCGAGACATCCGAGCCGTCATAGCGGATGGTGCCGGCATTGACCTGGCCGCGTTCGGCCGGCAGCAGGTTGGAGACGGCCTTCAGCGTCGTGGTCTTGCCAGCGCCATTGGCACCGAGCAATGCCAGTATCTGGCCGCGCCTGAGCTCGAAACTGACGCCATGCAGCGCCGTGATGGCGTGGTTGTAGGTGGCATGGACCGTGTCCACAGCAAGAATGACGTCATCGTTCGGCATAGGCTGTTCTTTCGCGGTTCGAAAACCGAACAGGTCGGGCGCCACGGAAACTTGGTCCGCGACGCCCGGCACTGACTGATCAGTTGGTGGTCACAGCATTGGCATCGTCGGCGGTGCGCAGCTTGATGCCCTTCTCGGCGGCGTAGGCCTCGGCGGACTTCTCGATGATTGGCCGCAGCAGCGCCCAGTCCGGCGCGATCCAGTCGGAGACGACGTTCCACTTCTTGCCGTCCCACTGCTGGAAGGTCACGTAGCCTTCGCCTTCATGGTTGTCCCAGCTGACATTGATCGAGTGGAACAGGTCCTTGGCGCCGAGCGCCTCGACCTTGGCCGGATCAAGCTTGAGATGCTCGAAGCCCCAGCGGACCTCGTCGCCGGTCAGCGTGCGGTGGCCGAACTTCTCCTGCGCGATCCGGATCGCCTCGACATTGAGGATGCCGTTGACGATGCCGAGATTGTGGTAGACCGAGCCGATGCGCGCCTTGTCTTCAAGGTTACCCTTGCCGGCGCCGTAGACCGTCTTCACGATCTCCTGAACCACCGGGTAGGAGTTGCCGGAAGCCTGCGTGGTGATGGCGGTGTAACCCTTGGCGGCGTCGCCGGCAGGGATGACATCCTCTTCAGAATTCGACCAGACATTGCCGACGATGTGATCGACGGGATAGCCGACCTTGACCGCCGTCTTCAGCGCCACCGGGTTCATCACACCCCAGCCGCGCAGGACGACGAAATCCGGCTTGGCGCGGCGGATGGTCAGCCACTGCGACTGCTGCTCGTTGCCGGGATGCGGCACCTCGATCTGCTGCACGGTGAAGCCGTATTTCTGCGCCAGCAGCTCATAGATCGGGATGGTCTCCTTGCCGTAGGGCGAGCCGTGATAGAGCACGACGATCTTCTTGCCCTTCAGCTTGTCGATGCCGCCTTCCTTGGAGGCGATGTAGTTCACGATGCCTGATGTCTCGCTGTAGGGATTGAGCAGCAGCGGGAAGACGTAGGGGAAGACACGCCCGTCGGTGGAATCGGTGCGGCCGTGGTTGACGGTGATCAGCGGCACCTTGTCGGCGGTGATGCGGTCAATCATGGCATAGGCGATGCCGACCGAGAGCGGGTTCCAGGCAGCGGCGCCGGCATGGCTCTTCTGCCGCTCATAGCATTCGACGCCGCGCTCGACCTCGTACTGGGTCTCGCATTCGTCCCAGGTCAGCTTGACGCCGTTGACGCCGCCGTCACGGATGTTGGTGAGGTTGAGATAGTCGATGAAGCCGCCGAAGAAGCCGGTGCCGCCGGCCGCGTAAGGCCCGACGCGATAGCTCTGCAGCGGAAAATATTGTTCGTCGGCGTGCGCGGCGGGCAAGGCCACCGACACGATCATCGCCGCGGACAACGCCGCCGCCTTGATTGTGCTGAGGAAAGTCATGGTCGAGGTACTCCCGGTATGGGCCGTCTTGTTCGGCCCCTTGTTCATTTTCGGATGCGTCAGCTCAGGTCGACTGCCAGGCGAACAGGAGCCGTCTTCGGACCCTGTCCCACAGCGCCACCAGCCCGTCGGGTTCAAGGATCAGAAACAGGATGATGAGCGCGCCCAGAACGATGCGCTGGCTCATGTCGAGCACGCCCGAATCGAAGAGATCGCCGAACAGGAAGCCGCCGAGGCGCGACAGAGCGAGCGGGAAAACCACGATGAGGGCGGCGCCGAAAAACGCGCCGCGGATCGAAGCCAGCCCGCCGATGATGATGATGAACAGGATCTGGAACGACCGATCGAGATCGAAGCCGTCCGGCTCGACGGTCCTCAGATAGGCGAAGGCCCAGATGACGCCTGCGACGCCGATGATGAAGGACGAGATGGCGAAGGCCAGCAGCTTGGTCCTCAGCACCGGAATGCCGATGATGCGGGCGGCGGTTTCATTGTCGCGGATGGCGATGAAGTTGCGACCGGTCTGCGACGAGACCAGCCTGTAGGCAAGGAAGGTCAGCACAGTGACGATTGTCAGCGCGAAGAGATAGCGACCGATGGCGCCGTCGAGCGCGAAACCTGAAATCGACAGTCTCGGCGCGTCGATGACGCCTGACGCCGAGTTGTTGGAGAACCAGCTGAACTTGGTCAGCGCCCATTGCACGAAGAACTGCGCGGCAAGCGTCGATACTGCGAGATAAAAACCCCTCAGCCGCAGGCTGGGCAGGCCGAAAACGATGCCGATCGCGGCGGCGACGATGCCGGCCAGGAAGATGCTGCCGATCAGCGGCAGGCCCTCGACGCGCAGGTTGAAATTATAGGCGGCGAAGGCGCCCGCCGCCATGAAGGCGGCACTGCCCAGCGAGACCTGGCCGGCATAGCCGGTGAGAATGTTCAAGCCCACGCCGGCGAGGCTGAGCGCCAGGAACGGCAGCAGGATGGCCTCTAACAGATAGCTTGAGCCGATCAGCGGCACGACACCATAGGCGAAGGCGAGCAGCAGGACCGGTACGACCCATTTCGGCAGCACCGGCGCGGCGACGAAATCGCTTGTTATCGCGGTCATCGTTCAGATCCTCTCAACGAGCTTCTGGCCGAACAGGCCGGAAGGGCGGATCAGCAGGAAGACGAGCGCGACGACATAGGCAAACCAGCTCTCGATGCCGCCGCCGAAATAATCGCCGATATAGACCTCGGCGAGCTTCTCACTGGCGCCGATCAGAAGCCCGCCGACGATGGCGCCGAGGATGGAATCGAAGCCGCCGAGCACCAGCACCGGCAGCGCCTTGAGCACCACCAGCGACAGCGAGAACTGCACGCCGAGGCGTGCGCCCCAGAGCAGTCCCGCCACCAGGGCGACAAGGCCGGCGGCAGCCCACACGGTGGCCCAGATCAAGGGCAGCCTGAGGCCGACCGCGAGGGCCGCGAACTGATCATCGGCAACGGCGCGGAAGGAGAGGCCGATGCGGGTGTAGCGGAAGAACAGCGACAGCAGGAGGACCATGCCGGCGGCAACCACCGCGGCAAAAATGTCGAACTGGCTGATCAGCACGCCGCCGATTTCCAGCGGCACGTCCTCGATGCCGAGATCGAGGCCATGGACCTGCGTGCCCCAGATCAGCTGGGCGGCGCCCTCGATGATGTAGGACAGGCCGAGCGTCGCCATGAACAGTGTGATCGGCGGCTTGTTGGTCAGTGGCCGCAGCACCGTGCGCTCGATGGCGACACCCATCGCAACCATGATGGCGAAGGTGACCGCCAGCGCCAGCGCGAACGGAATACCGCGCTCGACGAGGCTGACGAAGGTGAGTGCCGCAAACAGCAGCATCGCGCCTTGCGCGAAATTGAGCACGCCCGAGGTCTTGTAGATGAGCACGAAGCCGATCGCGACAAGCGAATACATGACGCCTGAGAGCAGGCCGCCGACGAGCACTTCGATGAAGAATTGGTAGTCGAAATCGGCGATCATATGCCTGCCCCGTCCTCATTGTCCGAGGCGACGCCGAGATAGGCATCGATGACGCGTTGGTCGTTCCTGACTTCATCGGGCGTGGCGTCGGCGATCTTGCGGCCGTAGTCGAGAACGGCGATGCGATCGGACAGACCCATGACGACGCCGACATCGTGCTCGATCAACACCGCGGTGGTGGCGAAACGATCGCGCGCGGCACGGACGAAAGACGCCATCTCGCTCTTTTCGCTCGCTGTCATGCCGGCCATCGGCTCGTCCAGCAAAAGCAGGCGCGGCTCGGCCACCAGCGCGCGGGCCAGTTCGACACGCTTCTGCAGGCCGTAAGGCAAGGTGCCGACAAGACGGTCGCGAATGGCGGTGAGATGGAGGAATTCAAGGATCTGTTCGGCACGGCTGCGTGAATCGCGCTGCTCGCCACGCGAGCGGCCGATGCCGAGCACCTGGCCGGCAAAGTTGGAGCGAACCTTGTAGGCGAGGCCAGAGGCGACATTGTCGAGGACGCTTAGGCCCTTGAACAGTGCGAGATTCTGGAAGGTTCTGGCGACGCCGAGATGGGCCAGCCGCTGCGTCGGGACCTGGGCATAGGAGGTACCGTCGAGCCGGACATGGCCGCGATCCGGCCGGTAGACGCCGCTGATGACGTTGATCAGCGAACTCTTGCCGGCGCCGTTCGGGCCGATGATGGCACGGATCTCGCCTTGGCGGACCGATAGGTCGATATCGGCCAGTGCCACGACGCCGCCAAAGGACAGGCTGATGCCCTGAAGCGAAAGCAATGCTGAGGCATCGCCGGCAACGGCCCCTGCCGGCTTGGCGACATCTTCGAACGACTGCTCCGGCCGTGGGCCTGACGGCAGGCCGCGCGCAAAGACCTCCGGTGCATAGGCGGAAGCCTCCATCACTCCGAGCGTATAACTGGGCAACGGCATTCCAATCGTCCTCGATTAGGCGCGCAAAATCCTGTTGCCGCCCGACGGATCAGCGCGCCGGGCAAGCTCCATGTGTGCAGGCCGGCGCGTGTCCGGCGTGCCTGTGGGGTGACTATTCCGCCGCCAGCGACGCCGCCGCCTCGGCGTCTTCCAGTTCGCGAACGAGCGGGATGACATGCTTGCCGAAATACTCGACCTCTTCCTGGAAGTGCAGGAAACCGAGCAGGATGAGATCCGCACCCGCGCGCTTCAGGTCGACGACGCGTTGAGCGACCTGCCTGGGGGTGCCGATCAGGTTCGAGCGGAAGCCGTCATTGTACTGGACCAGATCGTCGAAGGATGATTTCGCCCAATTGCCCTCACCTTCCGGCGAGGCCTTGCCGGCATTCTTGACCTCATGGCCAAAAGCATTGACCGCGTCGGGATTGGCCTCGGCGATGATTTCGGCGAGCACCGCCCTGGCCTCGTCCTCGGTCTCGCGAACGACCGCGAAGGCGTTGACGCCAACTTTGACGGAATGGTTATTGGCCTTCGCCTTGACTCTGATATCATCGACCTGCTTGGCGATCTCGGCCGGCGTGTTGCCGTTGGTGAAGTACCAGTCCGAGACGCGCGATGCCATGTCGCGCGCGGCGCGCGACGAGCCGCCCTGGAAGATTTCGGGTACTTGCGGCGGTTTCGGCTTCAGCGAATACTCATTGAAGCGGTAGAAATCGCCACGGAAGGTGAAGCTGTCTTCAGTCCATATTCCGCGCAGCGCACGGATGAATTCCTCCGAGCGGCGGTAGCGCTCGTCATGGTCGAGCCAATGCTCGCCGATGGCATGGAACTCGCCGCGGAACCAGCCGGAGACAAGGTTGATCGCGACGCGGCCGTTGGTCAGGTAGCTGATGGTGGCGATCTGCTTGGCCGCCAGCGCCGGGTTCCATGGTCCTGGCAGGATCGCCGCGATGACCTTGAGCGTCGTGGTCGCCGCCAGCAGATCATGGCTGAACGCCACCGATTCATGCTGTTCGTCGGCGCCGTAGCCGGCGGTGAAACGTATCTGGCTGAGCGCGTAATCGAAGCCGGCCTTCTCGGCGATCTGCGCCAGCTTGCGATTGTACTCGGCAGAATGGTTGGTGCGCTGCTCGATGTTGGAAATCACCAGGCCGCCCGAAACATTCGGCACCCAGTAGGCGAATTTGATCGGATCGGCTTCTGCATGTGCCATGAACTGTCTCCCATTCAGGCCGTGTCGTTGATCGCTCCGGTCGCGCCGGCTTGGATATTTATTATGTTTATAGAATTTATATACAAAGAAGGATTTTCCGTTTTTGGGGCGCTCTTGGGACGGAAATACCAATTTCGCTGCCGAACCCGGCCCGCAGGTGTCAGCCCACGCGTGGACGGTGCGCGGCATTGACGCCAATGGCCTGCGCTGACGGCAGCGTTACCAGCAGCCTGGCAATTTCAACCGCGACCGCCTGGGCATGGCGGGCGACTTCCGGCAGACCCATGAGCTCGCCGAAAGTCCCTCGTGCCAGGGGGCCGGCGACCAGGAGTGTCGCGACCGCCGCGCCGTCCCGGCCGATCGCGCGGCTGTCGAGACCTGTCTCGATGCCAAGCCCATATTGGTCCGTCCTGATCAAGCCGGCTTCCGCCAGCGAGCTTAGCGCCGGGTTCAGCTGCAGCGCCTGCCCATGGGCCGGACCGGTGGTGTTGATGACGGCAGCGAAGCGCATCGTCTCGATCCGGGTCTGCCCGCGCCGTTGAAAGCTGACAGCCAGGCTGCCGTCCTCGTCGTTCGACGCGACAAGCCTGGCGGCAATGGTGTCGACTGTACCGGCGGCATGACGCCGGTCGAGCACCGCGGCGACCTGCGGCGCGATCCTGAAACGATGCACGTCCCAGAACACGCGCAGCTGGCGCACCAGCCTTGCCCGCTCCGGCGGCGCAAGTGCAGCCCACAGCACCGGCCCCTGGAGGCGCAGCTGATCGAAGACCGACTGCCAGTTGACATTGGCGGCGCGCGCGGCCGCCAGCGTCGCGCGAATGGTCTTGAGCAGGCCGAGCGCCGTCGTGGCCGGCGCGGATGCAAAGTCGCCAAAAGGCTCGCCCCTGATATCCGGGTGGCCGCGCGAGCGCAGGCCGCGGCGCGACAGCGCGAGGATACGGCCGCGATGGCCACGGCGGTCAAGTTCGGCGACCATGTCGGCCGAGGTCAACCCGGAGCCGACGATCAGCACCGACGCCTCCGGCCCGATCCCTGAAAGCGCGGCGGAAGCGTACGGATCGGCGACGAAACCTGGCGCTTCCGTCAGCGAGGCCAGCGCGTTGGGAATTCCGGGCCGCGGATGCGTCGCTGCCAGGACGAGGATATCGGCGACGACCGGTCCGGCAGAGGTGTGCACGGTCCAGCCCGCGCCACTGGCATCGCGTGTCACGCGTGTGGCGGAACCTTCGACATGATGGACAAGGCCGGAACCGAGATACGGCGCCAGATGCTCGGCGACGTAGCGGCCGAACACGCGACGGCGCGGAAAAGCGTCGCCGTTCTTCCAGATGGCATCCGGGTCGTGTTCGAGTTCTCCGCTGCCAGCCAACCAGCGTGCAAAATGCTGCGGATCATCGGGAGCCATGCTCATCCTGGCTGCGGGGACATTGACCCGGTTCGACGGTTCCTCGCTGGAATAGGCCAGGCCGCCGCCGAGCGCTGGTCGCGGCTCGATGACGGAAATCGACAGGCACTCCGATTGAGGTGCCCGCGCCAGATGCCAGGCCACCGCCGCGCCGGAAAAGCCGCCGCCAAGGATGGCGACGCGCAACCGGCGGGCCGGAGGGAGCGCGTTCACGAGGCGCTGGCGAGCGATTTCGGCCGGTGGTCGCCGGCGATGGTCTCGCCGAACGGACCGGTGTTGACGGACGAGCCGGCGGCTTTGACC
>NZ_RZPW01000208.1:0-8732 GCF_003998455.1 Mesorhizobium sp. M7A.F.Ca.CA.001.08.2.1
GAGACCGGTGGCGATGCCGGTGGCATGCAGCAACGGCGTGGCGATGGCAAAGCCGGCCATGTATTCAAGCCCGCCGGCATTCTCCGGCACCTCGGTGCCATGCGCGTGGCCGTGGAAAAGTGCGAACAGGCCGATGATGGCGACGCCGGCCGAGACCGGCAGATCGATCGCCAGCGCCACCAGCAGTCCGAGTGTCACGACCGATGCCAGTATGCCCGGTTCGACGAAGGGCAGCGGCATATGCAGCATGCCCAGCGCGCCGCCGACCACCATGACGCCGACAAAGGCAGCCGGCCAGGCAAGAACCGCCTTGCCGCCCTTGAGCGCCGCCCACAGCCCGACCGCGATCATCACCGTCATGTGATCGAGGCCGGAGAGCGGGTGCATGAAGCCGGCCGTGAAGGAGGAGGTGGTACCCAGGCCGACATGGGCATAGGCCGGCAGGGCGGCGGCCAGCAGCAGGATCGCCGACAGGCAGAGGCGTTTGGCGGATATCATTCTGTTTGCCTTTCGTTTTGCTCGGTCTGGTGTTCACGCCGCCTTGCGGGGGCCGCAGCCTTCGGCCTTGAGAACGCGTTTGGCTGACGCCGGATATTTCTTCAGCATCGCTGCCGGGCGGATCGGCCGCGCCGAAAAACCACCGCCGCAATTGGGGCAGATGCCGCCCAACACCTGTTCCACGCATCCGGCGCAAAAGGTGCACTCGAAGGTGCAGATCAGCGCATCCGTCGCCTCGGGCGGCAGGTCCTTGTCGCAGCATTCGCAGTTGGGACGCAGCTCCAGCATCCTGTCCTCCTCAACGGATCGGTTCGTGCACGGTCACCAGCTTGGTGCCGTCGGGAAACGTCGCCTCGACCTGCACGTCATGGATCATCTCGGCGATGCCTTCCATGACTTGCGCGCGGCTGACGACATGAGCGCCGGCTTCCATCAGTTCGGCGACCGGACGGCCGTCGCGGGCGCCTTCGACGACGAAATCGGTGATCAGCGCAATCGCTTCCGGATGGTTGAGCTTGACGCCGCGTTCGAGCCGCTTGCGCGCCACCATCGCCGCCATGGCGATCAGCAGCTTGTCCTTTTCCCTCGGCGTCAGGTTCATGCGTTTCCCTGGATTGGTAGAGGCAGGCCTATAGTGACCATAATTTGGGCAACCCCGCCCTTCCGTTGAGCAATTCGACGAGTGGAACCAGCCGCTGGCGCAGCCGGTAGCCATCCCCGGCGTAGAGCCTCGCAAGAAGCTTGCCAGATTTCTTCACGCGCCAGGCGCTGGCGCTGCCCTGGTCGCCGACGATCTCCAGAACCGGATCGAGCAGGGCTTCGGCGCGTGGCGATACCAGAAGCAATGTCGCCACCGCGATCGCGCCGCCGGCAACCGCCGGGCGATCGAGCGTTGCGGCGATATCGGGTCCGATGCGGAAATCCTCGGCATGAACGAGGGCGCCATCCTGACGCACACGCCAGCGGTCATGGAAGTTGCCCTGCGTGGCGCGTTCGCCCATCGCCAGGCGGCCGAAGACGGCGGCTTCCAGCACCAGCGCCTCGGCGCCGACGGCAAGCTCGACATTGAGCGTACGGGCAAAGGCCGCCCTGTCGAAGACGATGGTTTCCTGCGGCAGCCAGGCGATGCGACCGTTTTCCCCGACCGACAAATTGACCCGCACTTCGGCATGGTCGGATGACGCCCGGTAGATCTTCTCGCAGGCCTGCGTGGTGATCGATGCCGAAGCGGCCGCGCCGACATCCACGTCCCAGGCGATACGGTCGCCGCCCGTCATTCCGCCGGCGGTGTTGATCAGCACCGCTTCGAGCGGATCGGCCGAGACGGCCGGCATTCTTATCTTGGCGGCGCCGTCCTGATAGAGGCGCCGCAGGCGCGTGCGGCCCTCGCTGAGCGCGCAGGAAAGCCGCGCCACGCCCGCAACGCGCTGCGTCGAAATCCCGCCATGTTCGCCCATATCCATGCCTGCACGTTAAGCACTCCGGCGGCTTTGTCGATATGGAGTTCGATATAGCTTGTTGCTTGACAACGTTTCGGTTTCTATAGAGGGAACCACCTTGGTACGGTCATGCTGCGCTTGGCGGGGGTATTAAACGACGACGGCGGCTTGATACCAGGAGAAAAAGGGGCGCTGCTCAGTCGGCGTCGGGAAACGCGAGATAGTGGGGAAGGAACCGAATGGCCGACCAGCTGGCAACGGATATCATCGCGAAGATCAAGGCTCATGCCGAGCCGGGCGGCGAAGAAATCACCACCACCACCGAATTGACCTCGCTTGGCATCCATTCGCTCGAGCTGACGGAGATTATCTTCGATCTTGAGGAAGAGTATGGCATCGAGATCGAGATGAACACGGTCGACGCCTGGAGCAATCTGAAGAACGTCGGCGACATGGTCGAAGCTGTGCGCGCGCTGATCGCGAAAAAAGCCTGAACTGAATGCGGCAGCGCGTTGTCATCACCGGCATGGGCGGCATTTGCGGGCTCGGCACCAGCGCGCCCGCGATCTGGAACGAGATGCGCGCCGGCCGCTCGGCCATCGGCCAGATCACAAGTCCCCAACTGCATGATCTGAAGGTCAAGGTCGGCTGCGAAATCAAGACGCTTCCCGATCACGGCATCGACCGCAAGCAGACCGTGTCGATGGACCGCTTCAGCCTGCTGGCGACGATCGCAGCCAGGGAAGCCATGCAGCAGGCCGGCCTGGCTTCGAATGAAGCCACCACCTATCGGATGGGCACCGTCGTCGGTGTCGGCGTCTGCGGCTGGGAGGCGATCGAAGAGAGCTATCGCGCCATCCTGGTCGAGGGCAAGAACCGCGCCGGTATCTTCACCGTGCCAAAGGTCATGCCAAGTGCTGCCTCCGGCCATGTCAGCATGAATCTGGGCTTGCGCGGCCCGGTCTTCGGCGTCACCTCGGCCTGTTCCTCATCCAACCACGCCATCGCCTCGGCCGTCGATCAGATCAGGCTTGGCCGCGCCGATGTGATGGTCGCCGGCGGCACCGACGCGCCGCTGGTCTGGGGCATCCTGAAGGGCTGGGAAGCATTGCGCGTGCTGGCGCCCGACACCTGCCGGCCATTCTCGGCCGACCGCCAGGGACTGTCGCTCGGCGAGGGCGCCGGCATGGCGGTCCTGGAAACGTACGAGCACGCCATGGCGCGCGGCGCCACCATCCTTGCCGAGGTCGCCGGCGCCGGCCTTTCCGCCGACGCCTCCGACATTGTCGCTCCGACCGTCGAAGGGCCGACGGCGGCCATGCGCGCCTGCCTCGCCGATGCCGGTTTCAATCCCGAGGATGTCGACTACCTCAATGCCCATGGCACCGGCACCAAGGCCAACGACCAGATCGAGACGGCAGCGATCAAGCGCGTCTTCGGCGACCATGCCTACAAGCTTTCGGTGTCGTCGACCAAGTCGATGCACGCCCATTGCCTCGGCGCATCGGGTGCGCTGGAGATGATCGCCTGCGTGATGGCGATCCGCGAAGGCATCGTGCCGCCGACGGCCAATTTTCGTGAGGCCGATCCCGATTGCGACCTCGACGTCACGCCGAATGTGCCGCGCGAGCGCAAGGTGCGCGCCGCGATCAGCAACGGCTTCGCGTTCGGCGGCACCAATGCCGTGCTGGCCTTCAAGGCTGTCTGATCTAAGGGGCAGGCGGATCTGCCCCAGGCCGGCCATTCCGTTGACTGTCCGTGCACGATGAAACCCTTCGCCGCCATATTGATCGTGCCGTGCGCCGCGTCTAATCCTTGGCCGACCCGCCAAAACCGCGCCGCTCGGCGCGAATCCTCATCCAGGAGTTTCCATGGCAGACCTGTCCGCCTTTCCGATCGCAACGCGTTGGCCGGCCAAGCATCCGGACCAGCTCCAGCTCTATTCGGCGACAACGCCGAACGGGGTGAAGATATCGATCGCCCTGGAGGAACTCGGCCTTGCTTACGAGCCGCATTGGGTCAACATCGGCCAGAACGAAAGCTGGACACCGGAATTCCTGTCGCTCAATCCCAACGGCAAGATACCGGCGATCATCGATCCCAACGGCCCGGACGGCCAGCCGATCGGCCTGTTCGAATCCGGCGCCATCCTGCTCTACCTTGCTGAAAAGACCGGCCTGCTCATGCCCATTGATGGCGCGCGCCGCTACGAGACCATCCAGTGGGTGTTCTTCCAGATGGCCTCGGTCGGGCCGATGTTCGGCCAGGTCGGCTTCTTCCACAAATTCGCTGGCCGCGAGATCGCCGACAAACGCCCTCTGGAGCGCTATCGCGACGAGTCAAAGCGACTGCTCGGCGTGCTCGACGGCCGGCTGAAAGGGCGCAAGTGGATCATGGGCAATGACTACACCATCGCCGACATCTCGCTGCTCGGTTGGGTGCGCAACCTGATCGGATTCTACGAAGCGCGCGAACTCGTCGGCTTTGACGATTTCGCCCATCTGGGAATATGGCTGGAGCGCGGCCTGGCGCGGCCGGCGGTGCAAAAAGGCCTGACCATCCCGGCCAAGGGATAGCAAAACCAGCCTCCGAAGCGCGGCTATTTCGCCTTCGCTTTGGCTTTCGAACCGCCTTTGCCCATGACGGAAGCAGCGAGCGACGCAGCACCTCGGGCGGCGACCATGACCGCGCCGGCAGCGACGTTGGCCGTGGCCTTGGCCGTGCGCATCGCACTGCCGCCTAAGAAGTCGCTGGAACTCGCGGGCTTCTTCGGCTTTGCGGCTTTTGGCGCGGCTTTCGCTGCGGCCGGCACCACTTTCTTCGGCGCTGCCTTGCCGAAAGCCGGCTTGGCGTCCTTTGAACGGGCTGTCATCGCCGGGCCGGCGCCGATTTTGGATTGGGTCGCCTTACCCTTGGCGGGCGCAGGCTTTTTTGCCTTGGTTGCCATTGGACCGAATCCCTCTTTTGGCACAATTGTCGTGTCGGGATAACGGCCTGAAAGTCTTAAGGTTCCCCTTGCACAATCCGTCGAATCAAGCGGAAAGGCCGATCACCAGATCGGCGGCACTGCGCCGCGCGAGCACGCGCTCGATGTTGGGCAGGTCGTTGGAAGCGATCCAGGCGCGCGCATCTTCATCGGAGCGGCCATGCTCGTGCCAGCGCTCCATCAGGCGGCGCTCGAGCTCGTTGCGCGGCACGTCGACGAAGATCGAGAAATCGAACAGCGGCGCCAGCCGCGACCACGGCTCTTCGTCGAGCAGCAGGTAATTGCCTTCGACCAGGATGAACTTGGTTTCTGTGGCGACGATCGAGGCTGCGGCGCGCGACAGTTCCATGCTGCGGTCGAAGACCGGAATGGCGATGTCGGGTTCACCGGCACGGATACGCTTCAGCAAGGCCTCAAAACCGGCAAAGTCGAAGGTTTCCGGCGCGCCCTTGCGCGCGCGCAGACCGCGCCGCTCGAGCACGGCGTCGTCATAGTGGAAGCCGTCCATCGGTACGACCTCCGCTGCACCTTCGGGCAGCAGTTCATGCAGCCTTGCCGACAGCGTCGACTTGCCGGCGCCCGGTGGACCGGCAATGGCGACGATGAAGCGGTTTGCCTTGCCGGCACGCTTGAAGATGGTGGCGGCGAGATGGGCGATTTCGGACATGAGAGCCTCTCTGGCAGAGCTTCAGATCCACCATGTTCCGCATGATGATTTCGGCCACATCTTGGCGACAGTTCACGGAAATTTCAAACCCTGCGGCCGCGCAATCACACCTACGAGGCCAGCGGCTGGCCAATGCGCAGGAAATCGCTGTCGAAGGGAACCTCCCGCGTCGAACCACCGGCTTGCAGCCGCATGCGGCCATCCGCCGTCGTGACGTCCCGCGGCGGCTCGCCGCCCGACAGCGGCAGGACGCCGATGACGTGGCGAAAGGACACGCTTTGGCGTTCGCCCAGCGCAAAAGCGGTCGCCACCCCTTCGCGCTTCAGCCAGTTGTCGCCGATCGAGGCGGCATGGCCGACGGCAGCGCGGCCATCCTCGATGCCGAGCACGCCAAGGTGGCGGCCGCTCCATGGGGCGTAGTCGCGCCCGCCATTGCTGAACCACAGCATGGTGATTGGCAGTTCGGCCGGGTTCTTCAGCACCAGCACCAGATCGTCCTCGGCCTGTCGTGCAAGCGCGGTCCATCCCGGCCCGCCATGGTCGGCTTCGACCAGCGTGATGAAATCCTCGCGGCGGTCATCCATGCGGTATTCCGTCAGGTCGAGCGTGCCGCCGCCGGCGGCGGGAAAATGACCGAGATCGGTGGAGCGAGCCGGATAGGCGAGCATGAAGCGGCCGCGTGCGGGATCGGGCTCCAGCGGATCGTCCAGCGTCGCGGCAAAACGTTTGGGCGAAAAGGCCAGCCTGCCGCCGCCGGTCATGGCCGTCATCGGGTGATGGGCGACCGGGATGGCACCATGACCGCCGGAAAATACATGCTCCTGGTAGAGGAAGGGATGGCCGTCGCGCAGCGTCAGGATCTTGTCGACCGAAGCGCCCATCACCTCGTGCCGCAAGCGGTAGACGGCGCGCCAGCCATCGTCGGTCGCGACACTTTCGACGACATCCCAGGCGCTGTTGGCCGTCCAGCCATGCAGCGGCGCTTCCTCGACATCGCTGCGCGAAAACGGCGCGCAGAGGAAATCGCCGGACAGCCGAACCGTGCCTTCCGGCAGGTCTTTCGGCAGCGTCTCGTTCGCATCGACCCAGGGCGCGCGATGCAGCGGCTTCAGCTGCCGCCCACCGCCCTCGACGACCATGTCGGCGATGTGGCCGACCGTGAGGTCGAGCGAAACCGAAATGCCTCTGGCCTTGATGGTGTGGATGGTCATTTGCGCTGTCACCGATTCTGAAGGCACAAACAGAACCCGTTCGGCGGCGGTTGCGCAAGCACTGCGACAGGGCATTTTTGCATCGCGCACCTTCACCTTCCCCACAAGGGGAGGGTGAGCTACTGTCGCTTGTATTCCCGCACCGGCGACTTGGTGTCGTCGGTGTAGGTAACCTGCACCGACATCGATTTCACGCTGTCGGCGACCTTGAAATAGGGCTGGTAGTCGTAGGGGATGGCGTAGGGGTCCTTCTTGTCGCAAGGCGGCATCTTGATCTCCTTGTCGAGGGCCGCGCCGTTCAGGCTGTAATGCACCTGTTTGATGGCGCAGCGGTAGGACAGCATCTGGGTGAAATAGACCAGGCCGTGGTTGCCGCTGGCATCGAAGGCGATCCACGAGGTCCAGAACTGGTCGAGGATCTGCTTGTTGCCTTGCTGAAGCGCTGTCTCGGGGTCGAAGCGGATGTCGAACGGGCCGGTCTCGCGGCCCCTGATGTCGAGATATTTGATCGCAATGATCCCCGCCACCGTGCTGTCGGGCATCTCGAAGCTCGGATTGGCCATCGGCTTGCCGGTCGTCTGGTCGTTCATGGCCAGGAAACCGGTGTCGGTGAACGGACCGCTGTCGCCCATGCGCCAGGAGATGGCGGTCGCCGGCTCGGGCAGCGAGATGGTCATCGACCAGCCCTGGTTGGAGCGCATCGGCGTCAGCGAAGGCACGAAGCGGGCGGGGTCGAGCACGTCGCCAAGCGCCGCCAGCCGGCTGCGGCTGCGGTCCAGCCAGTCGGCCAACTGCGTCTGGTCGACGAAATATTTGAGCAACCCGCCATCCTTTTCGTAGGACGTGAACTTGGTCAGCGCCTTGGCCTCGTTGCGCTTGTCGGCCAGCGTCTGGGCGCCGAGGCGGTCTTCGGAAAACTCCTGCGCCAACAGGAAATAGGCCGGCGCGAAATCTGGATTGGCTGATATGAAGGCGTTGAGCTTGTCGAGGCGCTGGGCGTCGTCGAACTGCTGGATATGCACGAGCTTGATCGACAGCGCCTTGCCCTTGTCGGCAAGCGCGCCGAACACCTCGCGGGCGCCGGCCTTGCCATCCTGCACCCGAAGCAGCGTGGCAAAGCGCGTATAGGGGTCGATGGCGTCGACGTCGAAGCCGGCAAAAGCGAGGTAGGAGCGCCGCGCATTCAGCATGTCGCCGGACAGCTCGTAGACGCGGGCATTGTGGTAGAACTCGTCCGGCCGCTTCGGCTCGGCGATCGCCCCGCCCTGCGCGGCCAAGGCGGCAAAGCCCTTGGCGATGATGTCGATCGAGGCGGCGATCTGCACGGTCGTCGCTTGCAGCTTCTCGGTCTGGGCCTGCTGCTGCGCCTGGCCGGCGACCAGCGTCTCGGTCTCCTTCTTCACCTCGTCGGTGGTCTTCTGCACTTCCGCCGTCTGCTCAGTCTGCTGCTGCTGGACGGACACGATCTCGTCGGTCTTTTTCGCCACCGTGTCGGTCGACTGCTTGACCGCCTCCACCGTCTTTTGCGTCTGCGTGACGGTCTGCTCGATCTTCGCAACTTTCTCGGTAACGATGCCCATCGACTGCTGCAGCCCGGCAACGGCCGGCACCAGGCTGGCGATCACCCCGTGCTGGGCGTTGGTCTGCTGCTGCAGGCCGTAGACGCCGCCGGCGACGGCCGCCGCACTGGTGGCGAAGATCAAGGCCGGCAGCGCCTTGGCCGCCAGCACCAGCCGGAGCACGATGGCAATGGCGATGATGATTGCGGCCACCGCGGCGACCAGCGCGACATAGGCGGCGAACGGCGCCAGCGGATTGAGGATGTCGGATACGGCACCCCCGACAAAGGCGACGCTGCCGGCCCATTTGCCGGTGCGGCTGAGTGATGCCCTGATAAGCGAGGGCGCAGCGCCCCCGGCCCCGATGTTCGT
>NZ_RZPW01000209.1:0-8702 GCF_003998455.1 Mesorhizobium sp. M7A.F.Ca.CA.001.08.2.1
ACGCATTATCGCGAGCCGATCGACTTTTCCGTGCGCAAGCTGGAAGAGGCCGAGAACACCCTGCGAAAATGGAAGCGGGGGGCCGACCTCGCGCCGACGGCGGCGGGACAGGTGCCCGTGGAGATCATCGACGCCTTGTCGGACGATCTCGCCACCTATGCCACCTTCCAGATCCTGACCCAGTTGGCCGGCGAGGCAGTGGACGGCAACGATGCCGCTGCATCGCTGAAGGCGTCGCTGCTGTTCCTCGGCTTCGACGTCGCGTCGGCGAAGGTTGATGAAGGCCACGTCGCCAAGGCCATCGCCAAGCGTCTCGCGTTCATCGCCGCCAAGAACTGGGCCGAAGCCGACCGCATCCGCGACGACCTGCTGGCCCAGGGGATACAGTTGAAGGACGGCAAGGATCCGGTCACAGGCGAACGCATCACCACCTGGGAGGTAAAAAGATGATCGATCATCTCGGCATCAACGTTGCCGATTTCGACGCTTCGAAGGCTTTCTATGACAAGGCGATGGCGCCGCTTGGTGCCGCGCTGTTGTATATGGTGCCGCTGGAGTACACCGGCGGTAAAAAGGTCGGTGGCTACGGTCGCGATCGGCCGGTATTCTGGCTGCAGGAAGGCAAGGATGGTCAGAAGGCCCATCAGCACGTCGCCTTCACCGCGCGCAGCCGCGCCGAGGTCGAAGCCTTCTATGCTGCGGCGCTTGCCGCCGGCGGCAAGGACAATGGCGGGCCGGGCCTGCGCCCGCACTATCACCCGGACTACTATGGCGCCTTCGTCCTCGATCCCGACGGCAACAACGTCGAGGCCGTCTGCCATGCGCCGGAGTGATCAGCGATGAGCCTCGACAACCGACCGATCTACACCGGCGGCTGCCAGTGCGGCGCGGTGCGCTTTCGCGTTGAAGGCGCTTTGGGCGACGCTTCGGTCTGCCATTGCCGCATGTGCCAGAAGGCGTTCGGCGCGTTCTACGCGCCGCTGGTTTCGGTGCGTGGCGCCAGACTCGACTGGACGCGCGGCGAGCCGAAATACTTCCGTTCGTCCAACCATGTCGATCGCGGTTTTTGCGCCGATTGCGGCACGCCGCTGACCTTCACCGCGCCGGACGGGGTTGGCCTCGCCATCGGTGCGTTCGACAATCCAGCGGAGATCGTGCCGCTGATTCAATGGGGGATCGAGGCAAAGCTGCCCTATGTCGACTCGATCCCGCAATTGCCGGGCGAGGACACCATGGCCGACATGTCGTCGGCCTCCTATCTGGCCGATCTCGTTTCCTACCAGCACCCCGATCACGACACCGAACAATGGCCGCCAAAGGAAAGATCATGACCGATCAGGTAAGAACCGGCGGCTGCCAGTGTGGCGCCGTGCGCTTCCGCGTTCATGGAGCGCTCGGCCGTCCGTCCATCTGCCATTGCCGCATGTGCCAGAAGCAGTTCGGCTCGTTCTTCGGCGCGCTGGTCACGGTGCCCAGAGATGGCGTCGAATGGACCCATGAAGAGCCGAGTTATTTCCAGTCGTCGGTCAACATCGATCGTGGTTTCTGCGCCCGCTGCGGCACGCCGCTGACATATCGGCAGCCCGGCGGGCTGGAAATCGCGATCGGTGCCTTCGACGACCGTTCGGACCTGGCACCGCAGATCCAGGTCAACTATGCCGCGCGGTTGCCCTGGGTGGAGACGATCTTCGATCAGCCCGTCCACCAGGATCCTGATTATTACAACAGGCAGGAATCCATCATCTCCTTCCAGCACCCAGACCATGAAACGCCGGACTGGCCGACCAAAGGTTTACAACTATGAGCAGTCAATTGCGTACGCTTTATCCCGAGATCGAGGCGTTCGATTCCGGCATGCTCGATGTCGGCGACGGCCACCAGGTCTACTGGGAGCGTTCCGGCACCAAAGGCGCCAAGCCGGCGGTGTTCCTGCATGGCGGGCCGGGCGGCACCATTTCGCCAAAACACCGGCGGCTGTTCGACCCGAAGCTCTACGATGTCATCCTGTTCGACCAGCGTGGCTGCGGAAAATCGACGCCCAACGCCTCGCTCGAAGCCAATACGACATGGCACCTGGTCGCCGACATCGAACGGCTGCGCGAAATGGCCGGCTTCGACAAATGGCTGGTGTTCGGCGGCTCCTGGGGGTCGACGCTTGCGCTCGCCTACGCCGAGACCCATCCAGAACGCGTCAGCGAACTGGTGGTGCGCGGCATCTACACGCTGACGCGTGCGGAACTGGAATGGTACTATCAGTTCGGCGTCTCGGAAATGTTCCCGGACAAATGGGAGCGCTTCCTGGCGCCGATCCCGGAGGCCGAGCGCAGCGACATGATGGCCGCCTATCGCAAGCGGCTGGTCGGCACGGATCGCAAGGCGCAGATCGAGGCGGCCCGCGCCTGGAGCCTGTGGGAAGGCGAAACGATCACGCTGTTACCCGAGCCGGAGACAAGCGGTCCGTTTGGGCAGGACGACTATGCCGTCGCGTTCGCCCGCATCGAGAACCACTATTTCGTCCATGCCGGCTGGCTGGAAGAGGGACAATTGCTGCGCGACGCGCACAGGCTGAGCGACATCCCCGGCACCATCGTCCATGGCCGCTACGACATGCCATGCCCGGCGCGCTATGCCTGGGCGCTGCACAAGGCCTGGCCAAAGGCGGATTTCCATCTGATCGAGGGCGCCGGCCATGCTTATTCGGAGCCGGGTATCCTCGACCGGCTGATCCGCGCGACGGACAAGTTTGCAGGCAAATGACCATGACCCGCGAGCGCCTCTATCTCTTCGACACCACATTGCGCGATGGCCAGCAGACGCCGGGCATCGACTTTTCCGTCGAGGACAAGATCGCCATCGCAAAACTGCTTGACGCTTTTGGCCTCGACTATGTCGAAGGCGGCTATCCCGGCGCCAACCCGACCGACACCGCCTTCTTCCAGGAGAAGCGCACGGAGCGCGCCAAATTCGTCGCCTTCGGCATGACCAAGCGGGCAGGGGTGTCGGCGTCCAACGATCCCGGCCTTGCGTCACTTGTGCAATCGAAGTCGGATGCCATCTGCTTCGTCGCCAAGAGCTGGGACTACCACGTCCGTGTCGCGCTCGGCTGCACCAATGAGGAGAACCTCGACGCCATCAAGGCCTCCGTCGAGGCGGCGATCGCCGCCGGCAAGGAGGCATTGGTCGACTGCGAGCATTTCTTCGATGGCATCAAGGCCAATCCCGACTACGCGCTGGCCTGCGCCAGGACCGCCTATGATGCCGGGGCGCGCTGGGTGGTGCTGTGCGACACCAATGGCGGCACGCAGCCATCGGAAGTCCGCGCCATCGTCGAGAAGGTTATTTCGTCGGGTATTTCAGGCGATCATCTCGGTATCCATGCCCATGACGACACCGGCCAGGCCGTGGCGAATTCCCTCGCCGCTGTCGAGGCTGGCGTGCGCCAGATCCAGGGCACGCTCAACGGCATCGGGGAGCGCTGCGGCAACGCCAATTTGATCTCGATCGTGCCGACGCTGGCGCTAAAGCCGGCCTTCGCCGATCGTTTCGAAACTGGCATTTCGGCTGAGGCGTTGACAGGCATTTCCAGGTTGTCGCGCGCATTTGACGAACTCCTGAACCGAGCGCCAGAGGCGCAAGCGCCCTATGTCGGCGCTTCCGCCTTCGCCACCAAGGCGGGTATCCACGCATCCGCACTGGCCAAGGAGCCGGCGACCTATGAGCACGTCCCCCCCGAAACCGTCGGCAACCGCCGCCGTGTCATGGTCTCGGACCAGGGCGGCAAGGCCAATTTCCTCGCCGAGCTGAGGCGACGCGGCATCGAGGTGCCGAAGGACGATCACCGGCTCGACGCGCTGATATCCGTGGTCAAGGAGCGCGAGGCCGAGGGCTACGCCTATGAAGGCGCCGATGCCAGCTTCGAACTCCTCGCCCGCAAGATGCTGCACGGCCTGCCGGAATTCTTCAACGTCACCTCGTTCCGCTGCATGGTCGAGCGCCGCTTCGACGCCAACGGCCAGTTGAAGACGGTCTCCGAAGCGATCGTCAAGGTGGTGGTCGATGGCGAGGAGAAGATGTCGGTGGCCGAGGGGCATGGCCCGGTCAACGCGCTCGACATCGCGCTGCGCAAGGACCTCGGCAAATTCCAGGGCGAGATCGCCGACATGGAGCTGGCCGACTTCAAGGTGCGTATCCTCAATGGCGGTACCGAGGCGATCACCCGCGTTCTGATCGAATCGCATGACGGCACCGGCGCACGCTGGTGGACGGTGGGAGTTTCCGAGAACATCATAGACGCCTCGTTCCAGGCGCTGATGGATTCCATCGTCTACAAGCTGATGAAGAACCGCGAGATGGCCGGACTGGTGGCCGCCGAATAGGGTTGAACCATCAGCGAAAGTCCATTGATCCATCAGAACTTTGCGATGGTCTTGCCAAGGTGACTGGGCCATAGCGTTGGCCCATGGCCACTGAAGCAATTACCCTGGATGCAGAGTCCAAGGCCCGGCGCGGCTTTCTGCTGGCGCTCGGCGCCTATCTGCTATGGGGATTGCTGCCCTTCTACATGAAGGCGGTCGCTCATCTGCCGCTCGCGGAAGTCATTGCCCATCGCATCGTCTGGTCGGTGCCGATCGCCGCCGCCGTTCTGATCTGGGCCGGCCGCACGGCGGATTTCAAGGCGGCGCTGCGTTCGCCACGCACCATCGCCATGGCCGCGCTGACGGCGGCGCTGATCTCGGTCAACTGGGGCATCTATGTCTGGGCGATCGCGGTCGACCGCACCGTCGAAACCGCGCTCGGCTACTACATCAATCCCCTGGTCAGCGTCGTTGTCGGCGCGCTGCTGCTCGGCGAGCGGCTCGACCGGCTGCAGATCGCGGCGGTGGTGCTGGCGGCCGTCGCCGTCGCCGTGCTGACCATCGAAGGCGGCAAGCTGCCCTGGGTGTCGCTGGCGTTGGCGTTTTCCTTCGCCGCCTACGGCTTCTTCCGCAAGACGCTGCCGATCGGCCCGAGCCAGGGATTTTTGCTCGAAGTCCTTCTGCTGTCGGTGCCGGCACTTGGCTACATCGTCTATCTCATCGCAACCGGACAGGACCACATCGTATCCAGCAGTGGCACGGATACGGCGTTGCTGATCGGCTGCGGTCCAGTCACATCAGTGCCGTTGTTGCTGTTCGCCTTCGGCGCCAAGCTGCTGCGGCTGTCAACCATCGGCATCATGCAATATATCGCGCCGACCATGGTGTTCCTGATCGCCGTTCTGATCTTCGACGAGCCTTTCGGCACCATCCAGGCCATCGCCTTTGCGCTGATCTGGGCGGCTTTGGCGGTCTATTCCTGGTCGATGTTGACGACAGCGCGACGCGCCGCGCCGCAGCCCGTACGGTAAGGGGGTTCGATGTACCTGCTGCATATCGCCAACAAAAATTATTCCTCATGGTCGCTGCGGCCCTGGGTGCTGATGCGCGCGCTGGATATCCCATTCGAGGAGCGGCTGACGCCATTCCCGACCGGATCGAGCTGGGATCTGTACCGTTCCTTCTCGCCGAGCGGCCGCGTGCCGTGCCTGGTCGACGACGGCTGGGCGGTCTGGGATTCGCTGGCCATCGTCGAATATCTGGCAGAACGCCACCATGGCGTGTGGCCCGTCGAAGCCAAGGCGCGCGCCTGGGCGCGCTCGGCCGCCGCCGAGATGCATTCGAGCTTCACCGCATTGCGCAGCGCCTGTCCGATGAGTTGCGGCGTGCGGGTAGAGCCGTTTCCGATGTCCGATGCGCTGAAGCAGGACCTCTTTCGCCTCGGCGACCTCTGGAATGATGGTCTTGCTCGTTTCGGCGGACCATTTCTGGCGGGCGCTCATTTCACCGCAGTAGATGCTTTCTTTGCCCCGGTGGCGTTCCGCGCACAGTCTTATGGGCTCTCCTTCGAGGGTGCGGCTGCAGCGTATCCGGCGCAGTTGCTTGCTCTGCCGGCGATGCGCGAATGGCATGCGGCTGGGCTTGCCGAGACCTGGCGCGAGCCCGATCACGAAGCGGAAGTGGCCGCCGCCGGCACCATCATCGAGGATCTTCGCGTCACTGCGTGAAAGCTGCCGGCGGGTGCTACATCTGTCCGAGCCGCCTGACAAAGAGATAGGTCGCGCCCGCGATCACCATCGACACAGCCGTCACCACCCAAAAGCCCATTGGCGTGTCGACCAGCGGCAGGCCCCCAACGTTCATGCCGAACAGGCCTGAGATGATGGTCATCGGCAACAGCACCGCCGTCATTACCGACAGGACGTACAGCAGCCGGTTCGACTGCGTCGTCAGCTTTGCCATAAGCTCGTCCTGCAATAGCCGGGCGCGCGCCTGCAACTGCTCGCCGTCATAGTGCAGCGTCTGCGCCCGGTGTGAAAGGCGCGCGGCCATGTCGTTGATGCTGTCTGGCAGGTCGTTGCGGTGCGAATGATCAAGGTGACGGAACAGATTGGTCAGCGTCGCCATCTGCCTGTGGATCACCACCAGATGCCGGCGCGCGTCGACCAGGGATTGCCGTTCATTGTGCCATGCGTCGCAGACGATACGGTCTTCGATGCCGTCGAGACTGTCGCCGAGTGCCGCGAGTTCCGCCACCATGCCATCGAACGACTGGCCGACGACAGCCTCGATCAACTCGGCTGGCGAGCGGAACTTGCGCGATCCATTCTCGATCGCCTTGCGGATGTTGTCGACCGACTGCAGCGGTTGCTTGCGGGCGCCGACCAGCATCGTGTCATTGAGCGCGAAGCGGAAATGGCCAAGCCCGCCCGCTTCCGCCGAATAGTCATGGCGCAGGTCCGGCAGATCGCCATAGAGCCAGTCGTCCTCGAGGTCGATGTGGCAGCCATGGCTGGCGGACAGGAAAGCTTCACGCACCGGTGCCGGCAAAGCCCGATCGGCGCCGATTTCGTGACGGGCCCGCATGTCGGAAAGCTGGTAGCTGCGCCATGTCCAGTGCGCGGCGGCGGCGTCCCTGGTTCGCACGCCCTCAGCGGTGAAGTGATAGATGAAGAACAGTCCGTGCTCGTCGGGCAGGTAGGGCGACAGATCGGTGCCTTCCGGGGCGAGAGTGATGTCCATGGGCGGTGCCAGATGCATGTTCCGAAGATGGCGCCGCACGGCGGCTGCCTGATACTGATTCCTAGCACGCGCGAAGCCGGTTTCGTGTGACGGTTTCTTGACAGCCGATCACAGTCTGTCGATCCCCCGTGTCAATCTGGGGGTGACGCCTTCGTCACCCCCGGATGTGCCCTGTCAGTGCTTCGGGCCGAAGCCGGGGTAGGGCTTGAGGGGCACGATTGCGGCAATGTCCATCATGCCGGCCTTGACCAACGGCAAGGTGGCGAGGTGGCCGCGAACCTCAGCATCATCAGCAGCCTCGAGCATCATGCCGCTGCCCGGGATGTCGCCTCGGTTCCACACCTGACGTACCGCCCCTTCGGCGTAGAGCGTGCGCCGCTGTTCGGCTTCGCCGGGCAGAAGTGGAGCGAAATCGGCATCGGTAAATTTTTCGGTGTTGCGAGCGAGAAGGGCAAAGAACTGCATGGCGGTCTCCTTTGGTTGGGATGGGCGATTATCGCTTTTGGCTGGTCAGACAGTCCAAGACTGATTAGGCTAAAGTTGAGACCCAAAAGGACTTGAGCCTTGGAGGAGAAATGTTCGACCTGCGCCAGCTCCGCTATTTCGTCACGGTCGCCGAAACCGGAAATGTCGGGCGCGCAGCCGAAATGCTGCATATTTCCCAATCGCCACTCAGCCGGCAGATCATCCAGCTCGAGGAGCAGTTGGGTGTTTCCCTCTTTGAGAGGTCGAAGCAGCGGGTCCATCTCAACGCCGAGGGCCGCGCCTTCCTCCCCGAGGCCCGCGCGCTGCTGTCCAATGCGCGACGTGTGGAGGAGTTCGGCCGCAACCTGGCCAGCGGTGCCGTCGGCCGGCTCGCCATCGGTTATGTCGAAGGGGCCGTTCATGCCGGGCTTGTCGCCGGGATGCTGCGCCAGTTCCGTCGCGACCGGCCGGATTTCCACCTGCAGCTGAGAAGCCTGCGTTCGGCGGCGCAGTTGGAAGGGCTACGGCAGCGGTCGCTGGATCTGGGCTTTGTCTACTCGTCGCCACCCGATGATGATCCGGATGTCGCCGCCATGGCGCTGCGGCATGAGCCGCTGGTGCTGGCGATCCCCGAAGATGACCCACTCGTTGAAGTGCCAGAGATCGGGCCGCACCATCTTGACGGTCGCACCTGGATCACCGTCGTGCGCCAGCCGGACGACACCAATCGCGGCCAGTTCCTTGCCGCCTGCGCCAAAGCCGGCTTCTTGCCCGACATCGCCTATGAGACGGCGGACCCGCTGACCTCGCTCGGCCTTGTCAGCGCGGGTCTCGGCCTGGCGACGGTGCAAGCCAGCCTGCGTGCCGCCGCGCCGCCGCGGATCGTGTTTCGCGACCTGCCGTGGTTCGACCGCACGGTTTCACTCCATCTCGCTTGGCGGCGTCATGACCGGCGCGCGGTGATTGCCGATTTGCGGCAGGCTGCGGCGGAAGAGGGGAGTAGGGGAGTAGGGCAGTAGGGCAGTAGGGCAGTAGGGCAGTAGGGCAGTAGGGCAGTAGGGCAGTAGGGCAGTAGGGCAGTAGGGCAGTAGGGATAGGCGTCGGTGCCGTCTGCTCCCCTATTCCCCTACTGCCTTACTG
>NZ_RZPW01000020.1:0-21065 GCF_003998455.1 Mesorhizobium sp. M7A.F.Ca.CA.001.08.2.1
GCATTGTCATGCATGGTGGTCAAGATATCGCCGGCGTCGACGCAAGAGTCCGGCTTGCCGTCGAACAGCGGGCCGCCAAGATCGAAATCCCAGTGCTCGACGAACGCGGCATCGTCCTGGCTGGCAGCACGGATGGCGTTGGCGGCCAAGGCATAGCCGCTGCTGTCCTTGCCGGGATAGGTGCTGCCGTGACCGGCCCCGAAGATCACCGCACGAGGCACGCGGCTATCTGCAAGACGGTCGGGAAAGCCGAGAAAGGGAGGCGAGGGGGTCATGCCTTGATGGTCCTGATGATGGCTTGGCGCACGCCGATCGGGGTGCGGTTAGATCAAGCGCCTCGGCTTCAGCTTTGTACCCGATTGGGTAAGCCCAATAAACTCTAAAACGATCGAGATCGAGCACCCACGGGGTGTTTCAAATTTGGGCCAATGGGACATTGGCGGCGGCATGGGCCGATTCCGAGGCGACATAGAGACTTGCGCGCCGGCGATGACGTTGGGCCGGGCTTGGATCGGCAGGCGCGCTTCCCATGATTGACGCAAAGGCGGCGCCGACGCTCAAAAATGCCGAGGCGGAGGTATTTTATACCGAAGCAATCCGCGAGCTTGCCGCCACCGACATTCCCTTTCTGGTCGCCGGGACCTACGCGGTAAGCGCCTATACGGGTGTCACCCGCCAGACCAAGGACCTCGATATCTTCTGCAAGGCAGGCGACTACGCGCGGATCCTCGCCCATTTCAAGCAGCTTGGATATGCCGTCGAAATCGAGGACGACCGGTGGCTCGGCAAGGTGTTCAAGGGCACGCATTTCTTCGACGTCATCTTCGGCTCGGCCAACGGCACGGTGCCTGTTGGCGACCTGTGGCTGGAACACGCCCGCCAAACCGAGCTGTTGGGCAGCAGGGTGCGGATCATCGGCCCGACCGAACTCATCTGGTCCAAATGCTTTATCCAGGACAGAGGGCGACACGACGGCGCCGATATCGCTCATACGATTCTCAAGGCGGGCGATCAGATCGATTGGCACCGGCTGCTTTCTTATCTGGAGGTTCATTGGGAGGTTCTGTTGATGCAGCTTATCAATTTCAGATGGATCTATCCGAGCGAGCGGGATCATATCCCGGCCTGGTTGCTCGATGAATTGCTCGACCGCCTCGCCAAGCAACGGCAATTGCCGTCTCCAAGGATGAAGATCTGCCGTGGGCGGCTGCTTTCGCAAACCGACTACGAGATCGACGTCAAGGAATGGGGCTTCGCCGGCGTCGGTGGTGTGGGAGAATTCCGTGATGGCTGATCCCGTCAAGAGCAGCGCGCCCAAGGACGGCGCACGCGCGCTCAAAGTTGCCGCGGTCGGGGATCTCCATGTGCGGGAAGATGCGCAAAACTCGTATCGAGACCTCTTCGGCGAGATATCGAGCGAAGCGGACATTCTCGTTCTCACGGGAGATCTGACCAATCTCGGCAAGCCTCGTGAAGCGGAGATGCTGGCCGAGGATCTGCGCAACTGCTCGATCCCGGTTGTGGCAGTCCTCGGCAATCATGACTACGAGTCCGGTGCGGTGGAAGACGTCACGAAGATCCTGCGGCAGGCGCATGTTCACCTCCTCGACGGGCAGACAGTCGAAATCGAGGAGGTCGGTTTTGTCGGCGTGAAGGGATTCATAGGCGGCTTCGGGTCACGCATGCTCGGCTCATTCGGGGAACCGGCGATCAAGACGATGGTCGCGGAAAGCGTGAACGAGGCAATGCGACTTGAAAATGCGATGCGCCAGGTGCGGGCCAAGCGCACGCTGGTGATCCTTCACTACGCGCCGATTGCCGACACCGTCGCGGGAGAACCGCTGGAAATATTTCCGTTTCTGGGCTCTTCACGTCTGGCCGAAACGATCGATCGATTTCAGGTCAGTGCTGTCGTGCACGGTCATGCACATCGCGGTTCTTACGAAGGCCAAACGCCTGGCGGAGCCAAGGTCTACAACGTCGCCATGCATGTGGCCAAGCCTGGCGGCCGCCCCTACGCCTTGCTGGAAATCTGATGCCAACGGCTTGCGCCGTCGATGCCCATTGGCCTGGACTCAGTTGGTGGCGTTGATCGACCTCGCCAACTCTTCCAGCTTGCGGGGATCGTTGCCGTGACGGCGCACCAGTTCGCGTGCCTGCCTTGACGGCAAATCGGTCGTGGCGGCCAGCTGTCGCACCTGCTGATCGTCGATGGCGACCTGCGGCAATGTATGGTCGATATCTCCTGACTTGTCCTTCATCACGCTTCTCCTTGGTCGATTTCGACGACAACGGCTCGAAAATCCGACCGGTTCCGAACGATCTGCAACTTTTGCGCCGGCATCCGTGGGCGGACCAACGTGCGCCTGCCTTGAGGGCGCAACGATCTCGATGGCTGGATTCTGCCAGGAACCATGCCACGGCGGACGAGTTGTTCCGACTGAACGGAGATAGTTAGATGCCACAGCCAAGACAGCCAGACCCAAATCGCGATATGCCCGTGCCGCCTCCAACATGGAAGCCGGAGCCGATCGAGGAACCCGAACCGGAAACGCTTCCGGACGAGACTCCGCTGCCCAACCCCGACGAGAATGAAGAGCCTCCCGTCCACGCATGAGACGGGAGTTTCTGCATCGCGGGGCAAGCGCGCAACCTCCCGAGGACTAACGATCTATCTCGCCAAACACGATGTCGAGCGACCCGATGATCGCGGCAACGTCGGCGATCATGTGCCCTCGAGACAGGAAATCCATCGCCTGCAGATGGGCGAAAGATGGCGCACGTATTTTGCACCGGTAAGGGACGTTGCCCCCGTCAGAAACCAGATAAACGCCGAATTCTCCCTTTGGCGCTTCAACCGCGGCGTAGACTTCTCCCGCCGGCACGCGATGCCCCTCGGTATAAAGTTTGAAATGCTGGATGGTCGCTTCCATAGAGCGTTTCATCGTGGCGCGCCGCGGCGGCGTGATCTTCTGGTTCGGAATCGCGACCGGCCCCTGGCCTTCGGGTGACCGCAGTTTTTCCAGGCATTGCTTCATGATCCGCACCGACTGGCGCATCTCCTCCATACGGACGAGATAACGGTCATAGCAGTCTCCGTTCTTGCCGACGGGGATGTCGAAATCCATGTCAGGGTAACATTCGTATGGCTGTGCCTTGCGCAAATCCCATGCCGCGCCCGATCCGCGTACCATCACGCCGGAAAACCCCCAGCGCCAGGCATCATCCAGCCCGATCACACCAACATCGACATTGCGCTGCTTGAAGATGCGGCTGCCGGTGAGCAGATCGTCGAGGTTGTCACAGACTTTGAGGAACGGACCGCAGAAAGCCCAGATGTCGTCGAGAAGCTTCGCAGGCAAATCCTGATGCACGCCGCCGATTCTGAAGTAATTCGCATGCATGCGAGCGCCGGAGGCGCGCTCGTAAAAGACCATCAGCTTCTCGCGCTCCGCAAATCCCCAAAGCGGCGGCGTCAGGGCGCCGATATCCATGGCCTGGGTCGTGACATTGAGGAGATGCGACAGAAGCCGGCCAATTTCGCAAAAAAGAACACGGACAAGCTGCCCACGCTTTGGAACTGTTATGTCGAGCAGTTTTTCGGCGGCGAGGCAGAACGCATGCTCCTGGTTCATCGGCGCGACATAGTCGAGCCGATCGAAATAGGGCAGCGCTTGCAAATAGTTCTTGTGCTCTATGAGTTTTTCGGTGCCTCGATGGAGCAAGCCAATATGCGGATCGGCACGCTCGACGATCTCGCCGTCCAGTTCGAGCACCAACCGAAGAACACCATGGGCGGAGGGGTGCTGTGGCCCGAAATTGATGGTGAAGTTGCGAACGGCGGCTTCGACCATTGCTGCTCTCCGCGACTGCATTTCGCCGATTCAGTGATGCGTATGGTTCGATGCCTCAAGTCGTCGTCTGAATGATCAGCGTCAGCGTGCCATCGCCATCTATGTTTGCAGCGACAACCTGCGAGGAATTGAGCCCATTCGCTCTCAAAGCCGACGTCGCCTGAGGTGAGGCGTCGACGGAGCTTTGCAGGCGAAGCAAATCTTCGGCGCTGGTCTGGTTAATCACGGCATCGGCCTGCGCCTTGATTTCGTCCGGCAAATCCTCGACGGCGACAATGGCGACGCCGGTGAAATTCAAACCGGCAGAGCCTGGATCGGGCGGCGCCAGCTCCGGCTGCGCTTCGCCCTGCGGTGGCGTCACCTGGGGAAGCTGCGGTCCGATAGTTTGGGCGTAGACGGGCTGAATGGTGACCGCCCCGGAAAGCGCGACAGCTATCGTCAACATGCGCATGGTCGCTCCTTGCATTCTTCGAGGGAGATTTTGAAGAAACCCCCATGCTGAGCGATGGTTCCGCAAGGCCGGTCCCACCGGGCGATTTCGCCCCAACTCACCCCAGAGAGACGCCGAAAACCCTGGCCAAGGCGTTCGTCACACGGCTGTCTCCAACCGGTTGGGCAGCTCCGTACGGAATCGTACCATCGATTGATCTGCACCTTGGACAGGATCAAAATGAAGCTGAGGTGACCATGGGAGGGAGCCGCATGAGCATCGCCAGATGGGCAATAAGACCTGTCGGTACCGCCAAGGCGTTTCTGGCAGAAGAGCTTCGAAGTGCGCGATACGGCGACATCGTTTCGGTCAAAGCGGCGATAGAGGCCGCTCGCAGGGACGCGCCTTATTTGCAGGATACAGATGATGAATTGATGGAGACGATCATCGAGCTGGCACGGGAACTGGGTCTGGCCGTCCTTTTTGACTCTCGCGATTGACCGATGAGCCATGGTCGATGCGATTTGGTACGAAATCGACAATTGGCTCATGGTCGAAAATGCGCAATCATTGGGAAATGGGACGACGGCTGGACGACAAACTCGATTGCAAGGCTTGTGGGACCATCCAAATGGACATTCCCGACGACGCCAACGAGTCGACGCCAATTCATTGCAGCAATTGCGGCGCCTTTCTCGGCGAATGGGGTGAATTGCAGGATGATTTCTACCGCCAGGCTCGCGGTACCGAAGCATTCGACTTGCGCAACGGAACCATTATCAAGAAGTAGCGCGCAACAATGCGCCCCCGGATGACACAGGTAAATCCACAGGGGGGTGGCAGATCTAACCGACGTCGATCACGACCATCAGCCCGCCGCCGCCCTTTTCCTCGACATTGTTGTTCGTCGTGTGATGCGGGATGTGGCAATGGATGAGCCACTTGCCGGGACGCCGTGCCTTCCAGACGACGTCATAGCGCTGTCCTGGCCCGACATTGATCGTATCGGCCAGAAAGCGCGCCGAGGGAGGAAGCGTCTCACCGTCACGAGCGACGACCTCGAAGGGTCCGCCATGGATATGCATGGGATGGACGAAGCCATTATTGGTGCCGATGAAACGCACCTTCAGCGTCTCGCCCACCTTCATGGGGATGGCGTCGGTTGCGGGATAGGCCTTGCCGTTGATGGTGAAGAAGTTCGGCATACCGCCTTCCATCGGCATCGAAGGATAGGTCAGTCCATCGCGCACCAGCCATTCCTGAAGTTCGATCACATAGTCGTGGTCAGCCTGAACCTCGTCGGCGGGATTGGCAGGGTCGATGATCAGCGCCCCATAGAGCCCCAGCGCCTGGGTACGGTCCGGCTTGGCATGCGGATGATAGAAATAGGTCCCGTGCTGGGTCGCGGTGAATTCGTAGGAATAGGATTGCCCAGGCTCGATCGGCGGCTGGGTGATCTCGGCGGGCCCATCCATCTGGTTCGGCAGGATCATGCCGTGCCAATGCACCGTGGTCTCCTCAGGCAGGTCGTTGGTGACGTCGATGCGAACCTTATCGCCCTGGCGAATGTGGATGCGCGGACCGGGGATCTGGCCGTTGTAGGCATAGGCGTCGACCGCGACATTGGGCAGGATCTGCCAGCGGACCACTGAGGGCCTGAGGTCGAACACCTTGACGCCGTTCTCCAGGCGGAATGGCAGTTCCTGGTCGCCTTTGGCGGCAAGGCCATAGGATGCCGTGACGCGATGCGGATCGGTTGCAGCCATGTCACGCATGGCTTCCGCCGGCGTGTCGCGGCCCATGATCATGCCTTGCGGCATGATCGCCCCGCCGACGTCACGTGCTGAAAGCGTCAGGTTCAGCCAGTTCGCCGGTGCGGCCATGCCAATCGCCAGCGCCAGCACCGAGACCATGCCGAGGGCTGCTATCTGCGGCGTCGTGGCGTCCGTCTCCATCTGATGGCCGCTGCGTTTGGGTTTGTGGGATGTGTTGGCGTGGCCTTGTCGTCGATCATCGCCGGCGCGGGCATGATGCGTAGCGTGCTGTTGCTGGGCGGTCGGCTCTCGACTGCTCATTTCGGCCGCCTGCGGGCGCTGCGTCATCAACCCGTGCTTCAGTCCGCGAGCGACCAGCCAGACATTGGCGGGATAGGCAAGCGTGAAGCCGGCAATGACGCCGATCGACATCACGCCCCAGAACAAGAGCTCGGTCGGCTCCATCGCGCGCATGTCGCGCCCCATCATCAGGAAGCTCATGACGGGCGCCATGCCGGCCATCATGAAATTCATCGAGATGAACTCGGGCAGGAAGCTCTTGCGCACATTCTCCCAGTAGGTGCCGCCCATCATCGATTTCATGAACAGCGACTGGAAGATGAACAGGCCGAAGGCGAAACCCGCCAGATATTCGACGATGAGGTCGAGCCACATCGGCAGGCCAAGCGTTGCCGTGATGACTGCCGCGAGAATGATGCCGGTCGCATCGCCGGCAACGCAGTGGATGGTCGAACCGACGCCTTGCTTCCACAGCGGCCTGGTGAAGTCTTCATGCTCGCCCGGTCGTGGCTCCTTGTCTGCAAGCACATAAAGCAGCAGCCCCAATGGACCCATATAGAGGGTCACCAGGATGAAACCCCATTTCATCACCAGCGGTTCGGGATTGTTGCGGTATTGATCGAAGCCGACATAGAGCGTCGAGGCGGCGGCAAGAGCGAACCAGACAGCAAGGAAATAGTCGATTGGCTGGATGAACATGGATGCATCCCGTCGCGGATCAGCGGTTTGTCACAAGCAGCCCCCGCCGATGAACGCAGCACGTGTGTTTATGATCCCGCCGGCCCAATCCGGTTGTGTCGAATTCTCCAGCCTGGCGCTCTTGTCGAAGCATTACGGCGCGGTAATTCCCTTGAAGGCGTGGGCGCTTCGCTGCCTCAACAGGAGCTGGCCATGAAACATCAAACACTCGACCAACTGCATGCCGTCGCCAAGATTGAATCGTCGGCTGCATATTCCGCAATGACACGAAATCAGCGCATAGAGCGCTGGGCTGAACTGCTGGAGCGTAATCCCGAGCGATGCCTTGGCGCGTTTGCAGGCACCGAACATCTGCACCCCGAAGCACGTGCAATGATGCGGGGCGAGGGAACCGCAATTTCGGTTGCTTTCGAAGATCCAGTGCTGCGCGCATCGGGTTTGAAAGACGATACATACGGCGAGGCAAAGCGCTTTTTCGAGCTGAACGACTGGCAGTTGCACGACATCGTCTGCGATTGCCACGTCGGCTCAACCATGAAAGCGCGCTGGGCTGCGACGCGAGTCCGCTCAGCCGTCAGCGGCAGGTTCTTTGCGTGGTTGCGGCAAAGGATAAT
The DNA here is from genome assembly GCF_003998455.1 of Mesorhizobium sp. M7A.F.Ca.CA.001.08.2.1. Lineage (NCBI taxonomy): Bacteria > Pseudomonadati > Pseudomonadota > Alphaproteobacteria > Hyphomicrobiales > Phyllobacteriaceae > Mesorhizobium > Mesorhizobium sp. M7A.F.Ca.CA.001.08.2.1. The sequence continues at coordinate 7,652 of NZ_RZPW01000020.1, forward strand.
GCGCTGACCCAGTTGGGGATCGTCGTCGCCCGCTGCGGCTTACGATCCCCTGTCTTGCCGATTGGATGTCTTGCCGATTGGATGTCTTGCCGATTGGATGTCTTCCGATCGGATATCTTGCGATGCGGATCAACGCTTGTCCTGGTATAGCCGGTCGGTCGCCCGGTCGCTTTCCCTTCGTTCAGCGGGCCCACGCCGGCGGCGTGCGATAACGGCATAGGCCAACAGCACGATCAGCAACAATGGGCCGCCGGCAACGACGACCAACCACATGATATCTCCAAACATGGCGGCATCTCCTTTCCCAGACAACCGGCAAGGAGGAGAACCGTTCCGCGCAGCAGCAGGGTAATGCCACCTCGGTCATCAACTTACGGATTGCGTTCGTAGGTTCCGATGAGTTCTGCCTGCTCGAGCGAGTGTTTCTGCGCCTCCCGCCAGATGCGCTCGACGCCTGCGCTGGCCGGAATGGCAAGGCTCGGCGTGTCGAGCGCGGCCAGCCGGAAATGGTAATGGTGGACGCCATGTCCGACCGGGGGTTCAGGTCCGTCGTAATAGGCGTTGCCAAAATCATTTGTTGCTTGCCTAAGGGCACCGGGACCTGGCTTGCCGCTTTCCGCCTCGGGAAGTTCCCTTGTCTCCGCGGAGATGTTGAATACCGCCCAATGACCAAACGTTCCGCTCGGCGCATCAGGATCCTGAACGACGAGAACGAGGCTTTTGGCGTCGTCCGGTACTCCAGACCATTTCAGCGGCGGCGATACGTTTTTGCCGTCTCGTGTATATCTTTCGGGAATTGGTCCGCCTTCGGCAAAGGCGGCGCTGCTGAGGGCAAGTGGCATGGTTCACTCCTTCCGGGGAAGTTGATCGCAGCGATGCCAACGGCATGCTATTTGTTGGTCCGCATCTTTTGTCTTGGATCGATCCCGCCAGCGGCGGTCGTGTCGTTCTCGACATCGCCTTCGACCGTGTTCTCGCCTTCAAGCTCGAACTCTTCGCCTTCCTTGATCGTTCCCTTGGAAGTCCCGATACCAGGATTGTTCGCCAAGTCGGCATCGCTCGGTTTTTTCCATTTCGGATGTTTGGTTCCGGTCATGAGAAAACTCCTTCGACGGGATTTCAGTTTAAAAATGCAAGCCAGATGGGCCGTTCCGGTTCCAGGGCTCTGCTTCATCGGCTCGCCGCGCGCGCCGGTTAGAGCCCGAATGGATAGGTGTCGGGAACGCCGGTTCTTGCATGCTCCGGGCCAAGCGGCGTCACTGCCGCGGTTTTGTCGAACCATAGGAACGCGTCGAACTGCTGGGGCAGGGAAGCGTCCGCATAGTGGCTGCCCAGCTCGGTTTCCGGCCGGTAGATTACCCCGATGAATCGCTCCAGCCTGCGTTCCAGCAGCCGCTCACGCAGCGTCTTGTCGCGCCCGAGGTCGAGCAGGAACCGCGACACGAGAGAATCGTGGCAAAGCCGTTCGTAGCTGTCGGCGTGCGACGCGCGAACCTGCTTCACCTCCATTTCGCCATCCCAGTCGCTTGCGGCCGCTACAGTGCCGGAATGCGTGCCCATACCGATTAGCGCTGCCTCATCGCCGAAACGCTGCCGGCAGAGCTGACCGATGTTCAGTTCGTCCCTGACGACACCCATCTCGGTAAAGCGGGCATCGCCGATATGGGAATTGTGCGCCCACACCACCGCCTTGGAGTTGGGGCCGCCGGCGTCCAACAAATGTTCCAAGGTCTCGAACATGTGGGTGTCGCGCAGGTTCCAGGACTCCGCACCGCCATAGTACATGATCCGGTAGTAGTGTTCGGCGGACGCGATCAGCCGAGCATTCTGACTGGCGTCGAGAAAGTCGGTTCCGTCCTGTTTTGCATAATCGAGTTGTCTGGCGAGCAAGTCCCGGCATTGTTCCAGCACGGCTTTCTCGCATTTTTTATAGCCGGCGGTGAGCACCGCACGGCCGTAGGTAGACGGTTCGTGTTGCCAGGGCGTCAGGCAACCATACCGTTCGCGTGCAATCTTGGCTGCCTGGGGATCGACCCGGTCGAGATAGTCGAGGACCGCGCCTATGGACCCGCTCATATTGTAGATGTCCAGGCCGTAGAACCCTGCTTGCTCCGAAGGTTCTAGCTTCTCGTTGCGACGGCGCATCCAGTCGGAGAAGGCCGCGACATCGGTGTTGCGCCACATCCACGTCGGAAACCGCTGGAATGGCGCACCGGCGCCTGTTCGCGGCCGACGATGGCGAACGTAGCGGTCGATCGCCGCCGCATCGGGCCAGTCCGCCTCGACCGCGACGATGGTGAAGCCGTGCCGTTCGATAAGCCTGCGGGTGATCGCCGCGCGCGCCCTGTAGAACTCGGACGTGCCATGGCTTGCCTCGCCAAGCAGAACGACGCGCCGGTCGGCGAACCGATCGAACAATGCGCCGAAGGCCGGATCGTCGAAATCGGGCAGCGGTTCAGCCGCGGCCGCGATCATATCGGGCAGGCTGATTGGATGCGGATGTCGAAGTGGACGACCGACCTTGGTGACGGTGCCGTTTTCCGACCAACCCTGCTCGCCGATGAGAGGGACGAAGCGCACGCCGCCGAAATCCTCCTCGCTGTAGGTTGCGGCACCTGTCCGGGTGACTTTGAGCAGGCGTTGCAAATCGGGGTCGTTGCCGACCGGAATGACGAGCCTGCCGCCGACATCGAGTTGCTCCTGAAGGGCGAGCGGTGCGCCGGGACCGCTGGCTGTCACCACGATGGCATCGAACGGCGCCGCCTGCGGCCAGCCCTTGGTGCCATCGCCTGTCCGGACCTCGATGTTTCGATAGCCGAGTTTTTCAAACCGCCGTTTCGCCGTTTCTGCCAAACCGGGATGACGCTCTATGGTGTAGACCTGTTCGACGATCCGGCTCATCACCGCGGCGGCGTAACCCGAGCCGGTGCCGATTTCGAGCACGTGGTCACCCGGTTTGACGTCCGCCATTTCGATCATGAATGCGACGATATAGGGTTGCGATATGGTCTGGCCGTCGGCGATCGGCAGCGGCGTGTCTTCATAAGCAAATTCCTCGAAACCGGGTTCTACGAAGGCCTCGCGTGGAACTTCGCGCATCGCCTGCAGAATTTCACGGTCATGGATGCCACGCCGGCCGACGTGGATATTGACCATTCGATCACGGGCACGAGGAAGATCGAGCATTTTTTAGCTCCCTTTGGTGCAACGCTTCGAGGTTGTCCTTCGCGGTAGCTGCCTTGAACCTGGCCTTCGCGATTCCAGTTTCTAACCGCTGGAGGACTTCAAGGTTCCCGCCTATTTGCGGACAGAGCCGCTCGCTCCAGCGGGATAGCGACCGGTCTCTTGGCCGCTCGGATCGCGACACTGTCCCGGACGGCGGCAGTCGGGGGTTGCTCAAGCGCAAAGATGCCCCAGTTATCACCAGCGAACCGAAAGCTGGAGATGTCGATGAACGACAAGGCTGCCGCGACGCCGCAGGCTATCGGCCACGAACGGATCGACCTCATGGACCGTTACTGGCGCGCCGCGAATTACATCTCGGTCGGCCAGATCTATCTGCTCGACAATCCGCTGTTGCGCGAACCGTTGAAGGCCGAGCACGTCAAGCCTCGGTTACTTGGCCATTGGGGCACGACGCCGGGCCTGAATTTTCTCTACCTGCATCTGAACCGCGTTATCCGCGAACGCGACCTCGATGTTCTGTTTATCTGCGGCCCGGGCCATGGCGGTCCCGCAATGGTCGCCAACACATGGCTCGAGGGCACCTATAGCGAGATCTATCCCGATATCGGGCAGGGCGAAGACGGCCTCAGGAAACTGTTCCGGCAGTTTTCCTTTCCCGGTGGCGTGCCAAGCCATGCCGCGCCCGAGACGCCAGGCTCCATCCATGAGGGCGGCGAATTGGGATATGCATTGGTTCATGCCTTCGGTGCGGCCTTCGACAATCCGGGTCTGGTGGTTGCCTGCGTCGTTGGTGACGGCGAAGCCGAGACCGGTCCGCTGGCGGCGGCATGGCATTCCAACAAGTTCCTGAACCCAGCGTCGGACGGCGCCGTCCTGCCGATCCTGCATCTAAACGGCTACAAGATCGCCAATCCGACGATCCTCGGCCGCATGGACGATCAGGAATTGCGAGACCTTTTCGCCGGCTATGGCTACGAACCGTTCTTCGTCGAAGGCCACGAGCCGCTTGCCATGCACCGGTCCATGGCCGCGACGCTCGACACGGTGCTCGATCGCATCCGTTCCATTCAGGAGCAGGCACGGGCTCCGGGATGGCATGGTCAACGCCCGAAATGGCCGATGATCGTGCTGCGCAGCCCCAAGGGATGGACCGGGCCGAAGGAGGTCGATGGCGAAAAAGTCGAGGGTTTCTGGCGCTCGCATCAAGTGCCGGTATCGAACGCTCGAGGGAATGAGGAGCACCGCAAGATCCTCGAAAACTGGATGCGAAGCTACGAGCCGGGAGAGCTGTTCGACGAAAGCGGGCACCTGTTGCCGGAGCTTGCGGCACTTGCCCCGACAGGGACAAGGCGCATGGGCGCAAGCCCGTACGCAAATGGCGGCCTGCTGAAGCGCGATCTGATGCTTCCAGATTGGAAAAGCCTGGCGCTGGAAGTGCCGCGTCCAGGTGGCGTCATTGCCGAGGCGACGCGGATTTGCGGAAGCTATCTTCGCGAGGTGTTCCGCCTCAATGCCGAGGCGCGAAACTTCCGCCTGATGGGGCCGGACGAGACATCCTCCAACCGCCTCGACGACGTGTTCGAGGTCACCGATCGGATCTGGATGGAGCGCATCGAGCCCTATGACGTCCATCTTTCCCGTGATGGTCGCGTCATGGAAGTGCTGAGCGAGCATCTCTGCCAGGGCTGGCTTGAAGGCTATCTGCTCACCGGCCGCCATGGCCTGTTTTCATGCTATGAGGCCTTCATTCATATCGTCGATTCGATGGTCAACCAGCATGCCAAATGGCTGAAGACCTCCGGCGAGCTCGCTTGGCGCAAGCCGATCGCCTCGCTCAATTACCTTTTGACCTCGCATGTCTGGCGGCAGGATCACAATGGTTTCAGCCATCAGGATCCGGGCTTTGCCGATCTGGTCGCCAACAAGAAGGCCGACACGGTAAGGCTCTATTTCCCGCCGGACGCCAACACCCTGTTGTGGATCACCGATCATTGCCTGAGAACCTATAACCGCATCAATGTCATCACCGCCGGCAAGCAGCCGGGACCGCAATGGCTGTCCATTGAAGAAGCCGGAGCGCATTGCAAAGCTGGAGCGGGCATCTGGGAATGGGCCGGCACGGTTGCTCAGCACGAGGAGCCCGATGTGGTCATGGCCTGCGCCGGCGATGTGCCGACCCTGGAAACACTGGCCGCGACAGACATTCTGCGCTCCGCGATCCCCGACCTGAAAATCCGCGTCGTCAATGTTGTCGACCTGATGACATTGCAGTCGAACACGGAGCATCCGCACGGCCTGCCCGACGGGGACTTCGACGCGTTGTTCACGAAAACACGGCCCGTCATCTTCGCCTATCACGGCTATCCCTATCTCATTCATCGCCTGACATACCGCCGCGCCAACCATGACAACATGCATGTGCATGGCTTCCGCGAGGAGGGCACCACGACGACGCCATTCGACATGGTGGTGCTCAATGAACTCGACCGCTACCATCTCGCGCTCGCCGCCATCGAACGCGTGCCGGGACTGGCCGAAAGGGCCGAAGGGCTTGCCGGCGAACTCCACGGCAGGTTGGCGAAGCACAAGGCCTATGTGCGCGAGCACGGCGAAGACATGCCCGAAATCCAGAAATGGAGCTGGCCCGACAAAGCCGCGACAAAGGGGCGCCAATGATGCGTCGGTCGATCCTGGCGCTGAATGCCGGCTCGTCCAGCATCAAGTTCGCGCTTTACGATCTTGTCTCATCACGGGATATGCAACTCGTTTCACGCGGCACGCTGGACCTGGGCGACAAACCCACACTGCGCGCAAAAGCGGCCGACGGAACGGTGCAGTGCGATCGGCCGCTCACCGCCGACAAGCGGCGTGACGCGGCCATAGGCGAGATGCTGAATTGGGTGCAGGGCGAAATTGGGGAAAGAAACCTGATCTGCGCCGGCCATCGCATCGTGCATGGCGGAAGCGAGTTCATCGAACCTGTCCGTCTGACCCCAGACATCATCGACGCCATCGACAAACTTACGCCGCTTGCTCCGCTGCATCAGCCTCGCAGTCTCGCGCCCGTCCGTGCAATAGCCGCCTTGCAACCGGACCTGCCACAGGTTGGCTGTTTCGACACCGCTTTCCACCAGACGATCGATCCGCTCGTGCGGCGCTTTGCCCTTCCGCGCCAGTATGAAGAGCAAGGCTTGCGCCGCTACGGGTTCCACGGTCTCTCCTATGAATACATCGCCGGGCGGCTCAGCGAGATATCGCCAATTTTCGCGGCGAAACACACGATCGTCGCCCATCTCGGCAATGGGGCAAGTCTTTGCGCCCTGCACGGGGGCAAAAGCATCGATACCACGATGGGTTTTTCGGCCCTGGATGGCCTCGTCATCGGCACGCGGTGCGGCGCCATCGATCCCGGCGTGCTGTTGTATTTCCTGCTGGAAAGAGGCATCGCGGCGGAAGAACTGCAGGCGATGCTCTACGAGAAGTCGGGCCTGCTCGGCGTATCCGGTATCTCCGGCGACATGAGGACGCTCGAAGCGAGCAATGATCCTCGCGCGCAAGAGGCGATGGCGCTTTTCGCCTTTCGCGCCGCGAGAGAGGCCGCGGCGCTTGCAAACACGATGGGTGGCCTTGAATGCCTGGTGTTCACCGCCGGCATCGGCGAACGGTCCGCGACCATCCGCAAGGCCATATGCGAAAAATTGACCTGGCTTGGCGTGGTGCTTGAAGATCGCGCCAACAACACCCACGCCGAGATCCTCAGTCGTCCCGAGAGCAAGGTGGAAGTACGGGTGATTGCGACCGATGAGGAAAGTGTCGTTGCACGTCACAGCCGCATGGTGATGCAAGCCTGAACGCTCGCCTCGGCATCGGAAAATCGGCTGTCGGTTCGGCCCGATGAAAGCGCGGGCAAGGGGGGTATTCCCTGTACGAAAATTACCAAGCAAGCGGTCGGGGGAACCAACTGCCCATAGAAATATTGTGCGAGCAATCCCGGCTAACCCGAGATCGTCGGCCGATGATCAGGCCGACAGCCTTACTTCAGGCATTGGCTGAGGAATCCATGTTTACGGACGACGTTGCGGTGAGGCGCCTGAAAATCCTGGTCGAGCAATATGTCGAGACACGCAAGAAACGCCACGATGTGATCTCTACCGCCAAGGCCGGGACCGCAATTCGAGAGGTGATGCCAAGTTGCCCGCTTTCCGGAAAGGCCTTCGATGATCTGATAGCGGCCTGCGCCATCGAGCATGGCCTCGCTGTGCTATTCGACAATCCGGGGACATCAGGCACTGAAGTCTGAGGCTGGCGCTTCCGATGCCACCGTCGCGATGAGCAGGAGTTCAGTCGGCATGTCCAGGTACTTTTTCGACCTTCGAGATGAGAGCGGAAGCTTGCAGGAGGATCCCGAGGGCCAGGAATTTTCTGATCTCGCGAGCGCTGAGGAAAACGCGATGGCGTCGGCGAAGGAAATCCTTGCCGAAGAGCTGCTGCATGGCAGGCCGCTGCGTACCGGATTGACCTTCGAGATTTTTGACGAGAACCGCAACCTGGTGCTGCGCTTTCCTTTTGCGCTCGCGGCCGAAAAGGCCGGGGCACCCCCTTAATCCCGAATTTCCTGGCCGATCACCTGCAGGGGCCATACAGGTCGCCTCATGCGGATCCTATCCTTCCGCCTTGAAGTTTCTGGCTTCCTTCTCGACCTTGGAGTTGTCCTTGCCATGCTTTTGCATGAGCTCCTTGGCTTGCTTGGGTGAGACGTCGGTGGTCTCTGCCAAGCGCAATGCCTTCTTGTCCTTGCTTTCGGTCTTCTGCTTCTTGGCCGTCATGGCTCTTGAACTCCCTTGAAGCCTTTTCCGATCGATCTTTGCCGGTGCGAACACCTGAGCATGTCCAGATGAACACTGTCGTTGCCTGGCTTGCTTCGATGACGAGACGTCAACGAGACGATGTCGGTCAGGTTCCGTGCATCGCCTGCTCATGTCCAAACTTGTCACGCCACGCGGCGGTACCGATGGCGGTCGCGGATGAACTCATTGAAGAAGCGGCCTTTTGAGGAAGCTTTGGTGAAAGCGGCATAAGTTGCCGGTGCAACATCCTCATATTCGTAGCGTCTGCCGCTCGGCACAAACCAGACCGACAGGATCCTGGTGGCGGGATCGTATTGCGCATTTCGGATCACGGTCGATGGCATGGTCGCACCCGACAGGTCTGCCCGAATAACCCGTTAGCGATCGTCAGGTTCCGCCGATATCCTGGCGTCACGCACCCCGACTACCGGTCGCGCGGGTTGCCGAACTTCGGGTCGCGCTTCCTTGAATATCGGTCGATGCGTGGCAGGCTGTCATCAAACTCGATCCACGGCAGCCTCAGGTCCCAATAGGCATGGGCTTGCGGCCGAAACCCTTCAGGGTTGTCAAAGAAGCCGATCGTCACATAGAACTCGTCCGGCAGGCCTTCGTCGCTATAGCATATCGAGCTTCCACAGTCTGGGCAGAACGTGCGGGTGACGCCTGGCGTTTGGGAAAAGGCCTTCGGCGTCCCTCTAAGGAGCTGAAATTGCTTCGGCCGGTAACCAACCCAGATCGTCAGCGGACTTCCGATGGCCCGGCGGCAATCGTCGTCGTGATCGTAGCATATCCAGAAAGGCTCTCCGTCCAGGGCTGCGGCGATCCCTCCGCAGAAGCAGGCTCCGGTTTCGCGCCGCATCGTCTGTCCACCCTGTTGCGCCTAAGAGAGAGCGGCCGAGTGGCCGCTCCCGTTCAAGGTGAAGTCCTTGAAATCATGCATCGTGATGCTCGGGCATGCTCTTGAGCTGATCCTTGGTCCAGTTCGTCACCGCGTGAACGTCGCCGTCTTCATCGCGCATGAATTCCAACTGGCTTGCGGGAACGGCCACCGGCTTGGCGCCAATGCCGAGAAAGCCGCCGACATCGATGACGACCTGACTGGCGGCTCCTGAGCCGTGCACATGCGAAACGCTGCCGACTTTGTTGTCGTCTGCGTCGTAAATCGTGGCGTCTTCGAGAATGTCTGGCGTCAGTTCGGTGCTTGTGAGGCGTACGTGGTTGGTGTGATCCATCTTTCGAGACTCCTGTTGGGTGGAATATTTGAACCTCTCAGCCGAGCAATCGTTCCGAACAATTCCGGGGGCGACGGACGGACGACGCAAGGACTCTAGAAGCCTCAACTCAGCCTCCGTCCGAATTGACTCGCAAAGCTCCGTACGGAAGCGTACAAAAGGAAATCGTCAGCAGCACAGTTGGGGCGCTGACGCTTGGGAGTGACCATCGCTCTTGCCCATCACGAGGCATGGTGTTGCACGGCGAAAGAGCCCGAGCACCCCGGTCTGCCAGTGGGCGCGATGACCGCGCTGGCGCGGGATACAGGCGCCACTGAACAACAGATACGCGAAATCATATCGCTCCTCGGGTTCGATCGCGCCTCTATCCTGCGGGAGGCTCGTTTGCTGGCGAAAGATAGTCAGCCAACAAGGCCTTCGAGTCTTCAGCAGTAACTGTCGGTTTCATACCAACGCGCCCGCCCGTCTAGTGCTGCGCGAGACGAAGTCTATGGTTCGTTACCGTCCGCTCGTTCGACGGGCGCGGCCGGCTAAGAGATCCCAGTGCTCTTGCCCAAGGGAAAAGAGTCTCGTGGATTACCAGACACTGCAAGCCAAGAGCGAATTGCTTCGCCGGATGAGCGCGGACGATTTCGCGCGGCTACGTCCGCATCTGGCGAGTGTTTTTCTTGAGTTGCGCGCGCCGCTGGAGACCGCGGGGCAGAAGATCGAAGCCGTCTATTTTCTGGAAAGCGGGCTGGCCTCGGTAGTGGCGAGGACTTCGCCTGCGACCGAAGCCGAAGTCGGAATCATCGGGTTCGAAGGAATGACCGGTTCGGCCCTGGTCATGGGGGACGACCAGGCCAACTTTGATTGTTACGTCCAGTCGACATGCGAGGCTCTCCGGATAGAGGCTGCCCCCTTCGTCGAAGCCCTGGAGGACAGCCCTACATTGCGGTCGTTCCTGTTGCGCTATGTCCAATATTTCCATGTTCAGACAAGCTATACGGCATCGATCAACGCGCGGCAGAGCCTGGAAGTTCGACTGGCGAGATGGCTTTTGATGTGCAGCGACCGCACTGTCGGCGACAGGCTTATGATAACCCATGAATTTCTGTCCATCATGCTTGGTGTGAGGCGTCCGGGGGTTACCGTCGGCCTCCAGATGATCGAAAGTTATGGTTATATCCGAGCGCGCCGCGGAGAGATTACGATCCGCGATCGAGACGGTCTCATGACGTTGGCGCGAGATTCTTACGGTCCACCCGAAACCCAGTACCGCCGGCTGGTCGGAGATTTGGGCTCGAAGCATCCCGCGAGGCAGGAGCGGCCTCTCGTTTGAGCGCGCCGGGCCAACGGAGGCTTCTCCGCCACTGAGCCGACAACAGGACATTTCGAGTGGCCGGCGCGATGATGCCGGTGAGACACCGTTGCCTAAACCCGCGCCGGCCACTGCGGCATGTTTTGGGGATGCCGCGTTGCCAATCTAGTTGCCGACAGGCAACTGGCAACGAAGGCTCACGGTTTGGTAAGAACCGTACGTACATGCACGCAACTCCCTCGGTCGCGTTCAAGGCATGCTCGCGAAATCCTGAGTTGAATACAGTCCCTCGATAAAGTCCGGATTGGCAGGCCCTGTCCGTCGTTGGGGTGACGTCCGCAGGGTGGGTGCAGATTGGCTGGCCAGGTTCCGATATTGCCAGGCGGGCTGGCCTTCACCATCTTAGCTGGGATGGCGACACCCAAATCGAAAACACTCGACTCCGGCTCATCCGGGCTTCAGCACGATCTCTTTGGTGCTGCTGACGACCTGCCGGAAGGTTTCTTCTATCAGCCCGAGTTGATCACGGCGCAAGAAGAAACGGAACTCGCCCGGCATCTGGAAGGCCTGCCGTTCGAGGCGTTCGATTTCCATGGCCATCTGGCAAACCGGCGCGTCGTCGGTTTTGGCCTGCGTTACGACTACGACAGACGCCAGGTCGTCGAGGCGCCGCCGATCCCTGACTTCCTGCTGTCCCTGCGCGACAAGATCGCAGCGTTGGCAGGCCGGCCCGCCAACGCCTTCGCGCAAGTGTTGATCAACGAATACCGGCCCGGCGCCGGCATCGGCTGGCATCGAGACAAGCCTCATTTCGAAGACGTTGCGGGTGTTTCGTTGCTGGCGCCTTGCAGCTTCCGGCTCCGGCGGAAGAATGGCACCAAATGGGACCGCCGGACCATCGTCGTCGAACCAAGGTCGGCGTATCTCATGACCGGACCATCGCGCATGGAATGGGAGCACAGCATTCCGGCGGTTGACCTGCACCGCTACTCGATCACCTTGAGGACATTGCGCGTCAACTCCGCATGAGCATCGCGCGCCGAGCCGTTCTGTGCCATTGCCAGCGCCATCACGAGTTCTTGAACGCAAAACGGTTCCGGGAACCTCCCAACCACAAGTTGGTTTGGAGGACAGGTACAGCTTCAAAGGTGGAGAATGTCCATGGCCCGTGCCCGATCCGTGTTGGTGGCAGCCAGGCGTCCGTTCCATAAAACGCCGATGGCGGTCGCAAACGCATGTTTCGTCGGCACATTGCTGACCGACGTTGCCTATTGGCGAAGCGCTGAAATGATGTGGGCAGATTTTTCCGCCTGGCTGCTCCTTGCCGGCCTGGTTGTAGGCGTGCTCGCGGTCCTTGCAGCACTTGTCGATTTGTCTACCGGCCGACTTGCCCGTCAAGCCGGGCCTGCATGGCCATATCTCCTTGGCAGCCTCGTCGTGCTCGTCATATCGCTCTTCAACGCACTGGTGCACAGCCGTGATGCCTGGACCTCGGTCGTGCCGACGGGGCTCATCCTGTCCGCCGTCGCCGTGATCGTTATCCTCTTGCTGGGACTGCTGGGATGGAGTTCCGGCCACACTCAAGTGGAGGTGGTCGAATGAATGTCTCCGCCAGACATATCCGGCGTATCGCGAGCCTCGGTCTGCTGTTCGGATCGATTTTGGCGCTGCCCGCATGCAGCGATAACGAACCGGATCCCACCGATCAGGTCGGAGCAAACCCGACGCTGCCTGAACCTATTCAGTATCTGGTGCCGCCCATGCATGTCGCGTCGGTCGTCGGTTGGAAACAAGACGAGGAGCCGTCCGTCGCCAAGGGTTTGCAAATCCAGGCCTTTGCCAAGGGCTTGAGGCATCCGCGCTCGCTTTACACATTGCCGAATGGTGACGTCCTGGTGGTCGAATCCGTGGCGCCGCCCGGTGCCGCGATCAAGCGGCCGAAAGACCTGATCATGGGCTGGATCGAGTCGATGGCGACCTCGGGCGGCGGCACCGAAGGAAGCAACCGTATCACCCTGCTGCGGGATACGAACGGCGATGGTCTGCCCGATGTCCAGGAGGTCTTCCTCGATCATCTCAATTCGCCCTTTGGCGTGGCCCTGGTCGGCAACGATCTCTACGTCGCCAACACCGACGCCATCGTGCGTTATCCCTACACGTCGGGCGACACCAAGATCACCGCGCCGGGCGCCGTGCTGACGCCATTGCCCGGCGGACCTATCGATCACCACTGGACAAAGTCTCTCGTGGCCAGCCCCGACGGGTCTCGGCTGTATGTCGGCATCGGATCCAACAGCAACATCACCGAGAACGGCATCCAGGCGGAAAAGGACCGGGCCGCCATCTGGGAAGTCGACAGGGCCACTGGCCGCTATCGTATTTTCGCGAGCGGCCTGCGCAATCCCAACGGGCTGAGTTGGGAGCCGCAGAGCGGCGCGCTGTGGGCTGTGATCAACGAGCGCGACGAGCTCGGTCCTAACCTGGTTCCCGACTACATGACCTCGGTCAAGGACGGCGCGTTCTATGGTTGGCCGTACAGCTACTATGGTCAGCATGTCGACCCGCGCGTGATGCCGCAGCGGCCGGACCTCGTCGCCAAGGCGATCCCTCCCGACTATGCCTTGAGTTCCCACGTCGCACCTCTGGGCTTGACGTTCTACACTGGAACCAATCTGCCGGAGCTCTATCGCAACGGCGCCTTTGTTGGCGAGCATGGTAGCTGGAACCGCAAGAGCTTCAACGGCTACAAGGTCGTTTTCGTGCCGTTCAAAGACGGTCATCCAGATGGCAAGCCGCAGGACGTCGTCACCGGTTTCCTCGGCAAGGACAACAAGGCGCACGGGCGGCCC
>NZ_RZPW01000210.1:0-8682 GCF_003998455.1 Mesorhizobium sp. M7A.F.Ca.CA.001.08.2.1
CCGCCGCCGCATCCGGCGCGAGGCAGACGAACTGATCGCCGGGCAAGGCTTTGCGCTCGATCCGGACGCGCTCGTCGAAGATCTGCCGTTCGCGGCGCGCCAGCAGGTCGAAATCCTCAAGGCGCTGTCGCGCGGCGCTTCGGTGATCGTCATGGATGAACCGACCTCGTCGCTTACCGTGCGCGAAGAAGAGGTGCTGCATGCCACCATCGCCCAACTGCGCGCCACAGGCATCGGCGTCGTCTATATCAGCCACCGCATGTCGGAGATTTTTCGCGTCGCCGATCGGTTGAGCATCATCAAGGACGGCCATATCCAGGGACCGTTTGCCACCGAGCAGATCACCATACCCGAGGTGTCGCGGTTGATGGCGCGGTCGGCCTCCGTCGTGGTGATGAAGCCGAAGGCACGACGCGAACCGGGCGAAATCGTCCTCGAGGTGGTTGACCTCGGTACGGCGCGAAAGCTGCGCGATGTCGGCCTTGCCGTGCGCGCCGGCGAAATTGTCGGCATCGCCGGCCTTGTCGGCAGCGGCCGCTCGACGCTTGCCAAGGCACTGTTCGGGCTGATCCCGGATGCGCGCGGCGACGTACAGCTCAGCGGCCGCGAGATCGGCGCGTTGGCGACGCCGCCGCGCATCCGCGCAGGCATGGCGCTGGTGCCGGAGGACCGAAGGGCCGAAGGGCTGGTCGCTCAACACAGCCTGGCCGCCAATGTGGCTCTGCCCAATCTGGCCGAACTGACGTCGCGCTGGCCGGGCGTCTTGTCGTGGCGGCGCGAGACCGAGATGTTCCTCAGCTTTCGCGATGCGCTGCACATCGCCTGCCGCGAGCCCGGTCAACCGGCTTCGGAACTATCGGGCGGCAACCAGCAGAAGGTGGTGTTCGCAAAGTGGTTTGCCAGCAATCCAAAACTGCTGATCCTCGACGAGCCGACGGCAGGCGTCGACGTCAACGCCAAGGCGGAAATGCGGACGCTGGTGCTGCGGGCTGCCGAAAAGGGCATGGCGGTGCTGCTGATCACCTCTGAACTCGATGAACTGGCCGGTCTCGCCGACCGGCTGATCTATATGGTCGACGGCCGGCTGGTGCCGGGCGAGGCCACACCGCGCGGCGAGGAAGAAATCCGCACCGTGCTGCAACAGCTCGCCACCATACACGAGGCCGCATGACCAACTCGATCCTCACCCCAGGCCTTAGCTCCGACATGGCCGCCGCCAGACGTGCATTCGCCTGGCAGAGGGCGAAACGCCTGGCTCGCGACCACATCACCTTCATCGTCTTCGGACTGATCACGCTGTTCTTCATCCTGCACGCGCCCAACTTCGCCTCGCTGGCGACGGCGAACGCCATCGGCCGCATCACCGCGGTGGTGTCGATCATGGCGGTCGGCATGACCATGGTGATCATGTGCCGCGAGATCGACCTGTCGGTCGGCGCGCTGGCCAGCCTTTCGGCCATGGTCGGCGCCATACTGATGCAGACCGGCATCACGCCGTGGCTGTCGATCCCGGTGATGACGGCCTTCGGGGCGCTGGTCGGGCTGATCAACGGCCTGATCGTCACCCGGTTGCGCATCCCCTCCTTCCTGGTGACGCTGGGCATGCTCAGCATCCTGTCCGGTACGGCACTCACGCTTACGGATTCGCTTCCGGTGCCGATCGGCGACCGCACGCTTGGCAAGATCATGGCCAACGGCACGCTGATCGGCCTGCCGGCTGCGGTGTGGTGGACGGTGGTGTTCGCGCTGGCCGGCATCTATGTGCTGCATCTGTCGGTGATCGGCCGGCAGATGGCGGCGACCGGCGGCAACGAAGCAGCGGCACGGTTTTCCGGTATCGACGTCGACCGCGCCAAGGTGGTGGCCTTTGCCATCTGCGGCGCCTGCGCCTCCTTCGCCGGCTACATGCTGGCGGCACGCGCTTCGGCCGGCAACCCTAGTGTCGGCGTCGGACTCGAGCTCAACGTCATTGCCGCGGTTATCATCGGCGGCACCAGCCTGTTCGGCGGCCGCGGCTCGGTGATCGGCTCGGTGATCGGCGCCATCTTCATCGGCATCCTTGCCTTCGGCCTGGTGGTCATCGGCCTCTCGACGACCATCCAGGAGATCGTCAAGGGCGTCATTATCATCCTCGCTGTTTCGTTGAACCGGAGATAACAGCCATGACCGCGCAAACCGGGCTGCCTATCGACGGCAAGATGTATATTGGCGGCCGCTGGACGTCTGGCCGGTCGACGCGCGCTATTGCCGTCTACAGCCCGGCGACAGAGGAGCTGGTCGGCAGCGTCCCGGAAGGCGTCGCCGGCGATGCCGAAGACGCGCTGAGAGCGGCACGCCATGCCCAGCCAGCCTGGGCGGCACTGCCGCCGATCGAACGCGCCCGAATGCTGCGCCGGCTCTGCGCCTTGCTGGAGCGCGATCGCGAAATCATTGCCCGGCTGATCACCCTGGAGCAGGGCAAGCCGATCGCCCAGGCGCGTGGCGAAGTCGGCGGCGCCATCGGCTTCATCGAATTTGCCGCCGACAATGCCAGGCGCATCGAAGGCGACATCATCCCGTCCGATGCGGCGGGCGAGGAGATCTGGATCCGGCGCGTGCCCTACGGCGTGGTGGTCGGCCTGACCGCCTGGAACTATCCGGTGGCGCTGGCCGGCAGGAAGCTCGGCCCGGCGCTGGCGACCGGCAACACCATCGTGCTCAAGTCACACGAACTGACGCCGCTTTCCCTGCTCGAGATCGGCCGGCTCTGCGAGGAGGCCGGCATTCCCACCGGTGTCGTCAACATCGTCAGCGGCAGCGGGCGCGAAATTGGCGAGGCGCTGGTGCGCAGTCCGCACTCAGACCTCGTCACCATGACCGGCAGCGTACGCGCCGGGCGCGAGATCTATGCCGCTGCCGCCAAAAGCCTCAAGGTCATTCGCCTGGAACTGGGTGGCAAGGCGCCGTTCATTGTCATGGACGATGCCGACATCGATGCCGCGGTGGATGCCGCAATCATTGCCCGCTTCACCAATTGCGGCCAGATCTGCACCTGCAACGAGCGTATGTATCTGCACGAGACCATCGCCGACCGGTTCCTCGACAGTTTCGTCGCGCGGGCCGCGGCACTGCGGATCGGCAACCCGCTGGACGCGGTCGATCTGGGCCCCAAGATCAGCCGGCCCGAACTCGAAAAGGTCGAAGCCATGGTGGGCGAGGCCGTGCGAGGCGGCGCGGAGCTGCTGACCGGTGGCCATCGGCCGGAGGGGATGCCTTCGCCAAGGGGCATTGGTTCGAGCCCACCGTGCTGATGGCACCCTCGAATGCGGCGCCAATCATGCAGCAGGAGATTTTTGGGCCGGTCGTGCCAGTCATGCGCGTCGCCGATTTCGACGAAGCGCTGCGGCTGGCCAACGAGTCCGAATTCGGCCTCTCCGCCTATCTGTTCACCGGCAGTCTCAACCGCGTCATGCGCTTTAACAGCGAAAGCGCCTTCGGCGAGCTCTACATCAACCGCACCTGCGGTGAGATGGTCCAGGGCTTTCATTCCGGCTGGAAGAGTTCGGGGCTGGGCGGCGAGGACGGCAAATACGGCTTCGATGCCTATCTGCGTAAGAAAACCGCCTACGTTGCGGCTTGATTGCCGCGGAGCGTGAATGTGGACACCGGTTCCCGGTCACCTAACCTTGCTCCGTTCCTTGCCGGCTTCCGATCCACGAAGCAGCGGGTTGCGGGGCGTTTCGCCGTGCTTGCCGCCTGGTTCCTGTCGGTCGGTATGCTGCCGCGGCAAATGGCCATGGCGGTGCTGTCGTGGAAGCTTGACGCATCGTCCCGACCGACATTCCTTGCCAACCTGTCCAGGACAATCCGCCGCGCGATGGGGTAGCCCGACGCCCTCGCGGGCCGGGAAGAAATGTCCGGCAGGACGGGAGGGAGCGCTGTCCCCGGAGGCCTTCAGCGGGCCTGCGTTATGCTTTGCCTTCTCACTGCGCCCCGCGTTGCCTGGCAACGAAACTGCGCACCGCCAGTACCAGCACGGTGATGATGATCAGGATCACCGAAAGGGCCGCGATCGCCGGGTCGATGTTGTCGCGCAGGCCCATCCACATCAACCTGGGCAGCGTGATGGCGTTGACCGAGGTGATGAACAGGGTGACGCCGATTTCTTCCCAGGACAGCACGAACGACAGCAACGCCGCGGTGACGATGCCGAATTTGATGTTGGGCATGATGATGCGGGTGGCGCGTTCCCAGACAGTTGCACCTAGGCCGCGCGCGGCGAGGTCTATGCGGCGGTCGAGCTGGCTGAGCGAGACCAGCATCAGCACCGTGGCGAAGGGCACGGTCATCACCGAATGGGCCATGGCGACGCCCAGCCAGGTGTCGTAGCCGAAGAACGCGCTGAAGCCCGAGATCGAGGTGAGCAAGAAGTAGAGCGTGATCGCCGAGACCACCGGCGGCACCACCATCGGCAGCAGCACGAAGCCGACCAGGGCCGCGGTGAAGCGCGGCTGGAACATCCAGACGCCAAGGCTGAAGCACAGCGCCAGCACAGTTGAAAAGGCGCTGCTGACGACACCGATGCGGATCGAGAGCAGAATCGATTGGAGCCAGCGCGGGTCTTCGATCAGCGCCCGGTAGTGGCGCAGCGACAGTTCGCCCGACGGCATCGCCAGCATGCGGCTCGGCGTCAGCGACACCGGGATGACCGCGAGCAGCGGCATCAGCAGGAACAGCGCCACGAAAGCGGCAATGATCAGCGAGACGGGACCGGGGCGGTAGGTCGGCATCAGATCAACTGCTTCGGTCTGACATATCGGAACAAGAGCGCCATCAGCGCGCCGACGAACAGCACCAGCACGACGCTGATCGCTGCACCCAAGCCCCAGTCCGGGCTCTGGAATATCCTGAGATAGATCAGTTCGGCGATCATGACGCTGCGGCCGCCGCCAAGGATCGCTGGTGTGACGAAGAAGCCGAGCGAGAAGACGAAAACGATCATCGCCGCGCCTATGATGCCGGAGCGCGTCATCGGCACGAACACCGTCCAGAAGGTGCGCATGCGGCTGGAGCCGAGCCCGCGCGCCGCCAGGAGCACGCGGTCGTCGAGGCTGCGCATGGCCGATGCCAGCGGAAAAACGGCGAAAGGAATGAGGAAGTGCGTCATGCCGACGATGACGCCGAATTCGTTGCGCACCAACGCCAGCGGTTCGGAGATGAAGCCGATCGCCTGCAGCCACGTGTTGATCAGGCCGCGATTGGAGAGCAGCGCCACCCAGCCGAAGGCACGGGTCAGCACGGAAATCCAGAAGGGAACGAGAATGCAGAACTCGGCGATCAGGCGCTGTGCCGGGGTTCCACGCACCCAGACGACGGTGATGGCGTAGGCAGCGGCCACCGAGACCACGGTGACGACCGCCGCGATGCGCAGCGTGCGGATGAACACCGACTGCACCAGATCGTCGGTGAGCAGCGCCTCATATTGGCCGAGGCCGGGCGTCGGCAGCGTAAAACTCCATTTGACGACGCCAAGGAACGGCCAGGCATAGGCCAGGACAAGAAACAGGAGCAGCGGCGCCATCAACAGCGCCGCGCCCATCCTGTCGGAGAGATAGGATCTCATTGACCCGATTACCCCGGCCCTGATCAGGCCGAGATGATCTTGGTGTATTCGTCGAGCGCCGGCCCGTAATTTTTGGCGTACCAGTCCATGTCGAGCGCGATCTGCTTCTTCATGTTCCCGGGATCAACCGGGTTGATGCGCTTCTTGTCGGCCGTGATCAGCGCGTCTGCCGCCGGGTTTGCAGGACCTTGGCCGAGCTTGTCGAACATGACCAGCTGCTTTTCAGGGTCCTGGGCACTGGCGATGAACTTCATCGCAGCGTCCTTGCCGCCGGGGTTGTTCTTGAGCACGGCCAGCGCACCGGGCGAGATCAGTCCCTGGTCCCAGATGAACTTGATCTTGCCGCCCGAATCCTGCTCGATCAGCGAAGCGCGCGTCGACCAGACGATCGCCATCGAGGCCTCGCCATTGAGCAGCACGCTCTGGCTTTCGGCGCCGCCACCCCAATAGGCAACGACGTTTTCCTTGAACGCGGCGATCTTGTCATGGGCGCGCTTGAGGTCGAGCGGGTAGAGCGACGCCGGCGCGATGCCGTCGGCCAGAAGTGCTGCTTCCCAGCTCGATACGCCCCATTTGTAGAGCGAGCGCTTGCCGGGGAATTTCTTCACGTCGAAGAAATCGGCCATGCCGGTCGGCGCGTCCTTGCCGTACTTCTCGGAATCATAGGCAATGACATAGGAGAAGAAATAGGTCGAGGCGGCGTATTCCCAACCAAAGCCGGGCCGCATCTTCTTCTTGTCGACGATGTTGTAGTCGATCGGCTCGAGAGCCCCTTGGGCGCCGAGCGTGATGGCCGAGAAGGGGTCCACGTCGACGAGATCCCAGGTCGGCGCGCCGCTCTTGAACTGCGCGGCGATGGCGCCTTCAGTCGGACCCGAACCGTCCATCTTGACGGCGATGCCGGTGTCCTTGGTGAAGGCCTGGCCATAGGCGGCATCATAGGCGGTGATGGCATCGCCACCCCAGTTGACCAGCACGAGTTCCTTGGCCTGCGCAAAGGCACCTGTCGAGCGCAGTAGCATCGGCGCGCCAGCCAACACGAGTGCCGCCAGCTGTGTGAACTGCCGGCGCGAGATCTCGCCGCGACCTGCCCTGGCGGACAGGCTCTCGACGGCTTGTTTTTTGGTGTCATGTGTCATGTCAGTTCCCCTTTTTTGTTGTTGATAGTGCCGGAAAGCGGTGGAGCGATATTTCGCCACACCGTCGTCATTGCCCTCCATGCGGAAGGAGGAAACCCTTTTCCGCCGGCCAGGTGAGCCAGACGGAATTGCCCTTGCTGAGCGCTGCGGCCGCCACCTCGTTCGGCACCGAGACGGTAACCTTGGCGCCTTGCCGTGTCGTCAGGTCGAGCCGCGTCGCAGCACCGAGATAGGTGGAGTTGGTGGCGGTAGCGGCGATGCCATTCTCGCCATCCGCCGCCTCGCCCGATATCGACATGTATTCGGGCCGGATCGCCAGGATGGCATCGCCGCGCACGAGTTCGGCCTTGCAGCCCATGCTGACCGCGCGGTCTTCGCACAGGCCGGTCGAGCCATTGCCGGCAGGCTTGACGCCCTTCAGCGGCAGCATGTTGATTTCGCCGAGGAACTCGGCGACGAAGCGGTTGTCCGGCCGGTCGTAGACTTCGTCGGGCGCTCCGACCTGCAGCAGTTTGCCGTGGTTGAAGATGGCAACGCGCGACGACAGCGCCAGCGCCTCGCTCTGGTCGTGGGTGACGAAGACGAAAGTGGTTCCGGTTTCCTGGTGCAGCCGCTTCATCTCGGCCTGCATCTGGCCGCGCAGGCTCTTGTCGAGCGCAGAGAACGGCTCATCGAGCAACAGCACGCCAGGTTCGAACACCAGCGCACGGGCCAGCGCCACGCGCTGCTGCTGGCCGCCCGACAGTTGCGCCGGCAGTTTCTTCTCGTGGCCCTTGAGACCGACGCGCTCGATCATCTCGCCGACACGGCGCTTGATGTCGGCGGCCGATTTCTTGCGCACCTTGAGTGGGAAGGCGATGTTGGCTTCGACGCTCATATGCGGGAACAGCGCGTAGCCCTGGAACACCATGCCGGCGGCACGTTGCTCTGCCGGTCGGTCGGTGATGTCGACGCCGTCGCTGAACAGCTTGCCCTCGGTCGGCTGCACGAAGCCCGCAAGGATCATCAGGAAGGTGGTCTTGCCCGAACCCGACGGCCCGAGCAGGGTCAGGAACTCGCCACGGCCGATATTGAGCGACAGATTGTCCAGCGCACGGAACGAGCCGAAGCTCTTGCCGATCCCGATTGCCTTGATCTCTGCGGCACGGCCGGGTTGCTGCATACTGCCCTTTCCCTAACGCTTGTCGAAATCGTAGGCAGGGTGCCGGCTCACCGCAACCGAATAGTTTTCGCGTGATCGGCAAATTCCATTCATCTATGGCGAGATGGCGCCGCCTTGCCCTCAATACGGCAGAATGCGGTTCTCCTGGAGTTTCGACCGCAGCCATCCCGCGAACGCTTCCAGCACCGGATGCGAAGCCTTGGCGTGTTCGGAGACCAGGAAATAGGAGCGTGGCGACTTGATCGCGATGTCGAACGGCCTGACCAGCCGGCCCTCGCTCAGCGCCCGCCGGCTGGTCAGTTCGTCGCCCATGGCGATGCCCTGGCCGGCAATCGCCGCCGAAAAGACCAGGTTCATGTCGGAAAAGAAGATGCCACCCTCGATGTCGGGGTTTTCCACCTTGGACAGCGCCAGCCAGCGCGCCCAATCCTCGGTGTCGTCGAGATGCAGCAGGTTGGCGCGTAGCACGTCCGACGGCCGGGAAAACCCGCCGACCTTGTTGAGCAGCGTCGGGCTGCAGAGCGGCGTGAACGAGATTTCGCAGAGCGGCTCGACCGCCCGGTTCGGCCAATTGCCGACACCAAACGCAATGAAGGCATCGGCATCTGCGTTGCTGACATCGTCGAGCCGGCGCGGCGTCAGGATGCGCAGCGCCACGTCAGGATACATCTGCCGGAACTCGCCGATATGGGTGCACAAGAACAGCGAGGCGAAGCCGGGCGTGCAACTGACGGCAAACGAGCCGCCGACGCCGGTGCCGGCGTCCCGCGTCACCGCAT
>NZ_RZPW01000211.1:0-8672 GCF_003998455.1 Mesorhizobium sp. M7A.F.Ca.CA.001.08.2.1
CTTCAAGATGTCCTTGCGCGGTATGGCGGGCATTTTTTTAGGTCTCTCACTGTCTGGCGATGTCGAGGAAGGCCGCTGTTGCTGCCTTTGCGAATTCCGGGTCGTTGATATGCAGCGGCAGGCGCGTCACGCGGCGCTTGCCGTTGGGCTTGATGGTGCGCTCGATGGCATCGAACAGAACGGCGTCGGCTTCCGGGTCGAAGAAGGCGCCGCCTTCGATGTCGAGCGCCGAGACGCCTTTTTCCGGGATGAGAAAATGCACCGGTCCCCCGCAGCGGGCGAGCCTGGTGCCGATCCACTCGCCGATCGCACGGCATTCGTCCGCCGTGGTGCGCATCAGCGTGACATTGGGATTGTGTTCGTAGAACAGCCGGTCGCGATAGTGTTCCGGGATGGTCGAAGGCGCCCAGAAGTTCACCATATCGAGCGCGCCGACGGAGCCGACATAGGGCAGCCCCGTGCGTGCGACGGCGCCGAAACGATCCTCCGTCGCCGGCAGCACGCCGCCGAAAAGAAGATCGCAGACTTCGGTCGTGGTGATGTCGACGACGCCGGACAGCAAGCCGCTGTCGGCCAGCTTTTCCATGCTGCGGCCGCCGGTGCCGGTGGCGTGGAAGACCATGCAGTCATATCCGGAACGGAGCTGGTCGGCGATGGCGGTCACGCAAGGCGTGGTGACGCCGAACATGGTGAGGCCGATCGATGGCTTGCCGTCGGGCGGTGGCGCCGGGCTGGCCGCCATGCCTGATATGGCTTGAGCCGCGTTGTGCAACACGACACGGGAGAGCCGGTTCAGTCCGGCCATGTCGGTCACAGAAGGCATCATGATGATGTCGGAGACATCGACGTAGGGAGCGGTATCGCCGGAGGCGAGCGTCGAGACCATGATCTTGGGCAGGCCGAGCGGCAGGGCGCGCATGCCCGACGTGACGATCGATGTGCCGCCACCGCCGCCGATGCCGATCATGGCCGCGATGTCGTTGCGCGATTGGGCAAAGCGGGCGAAGGCGATGCCCATTGCGGCGACCGCGGCGCCGCGATCATTGCCGCCGAGCACGGTTTCACGGCCGCCGGGATGATGGTCGGCGATTTCCCTCGCGCTGATATCGACGGGGATGGTTGCGTCGCGCGTTCCGACATCGACACGACAAACGAGGGCGCCCGCAGCAGTGATCGCATCGGCCAGGAAGGCGAGTTCCTCGCCCTTGGTGTCCGCGGTCCCCACCACATAAATACGCTTCATTGCGCTCTCCCAATCTTGGCAGGCGCGATGCCGCCCCCATCGCTCATTGCCCGGGCCACTCGACGATGCGGACGCCATTGCAAATTTTTGAGACGCGCGTATCGTATTGGTATGAATGTCTCACGTCAACAATCCGCTGCGAGCGACGAGGCTGAA
This sequence comes from Mesorhizobium sp. M7A.F.Ca.CA.001.08.2.1, assembly GCF_003998455.1. NCBI lineage: Bacteria > Pseudomonadati > Pseudomonadota > Alphaproteobacteria > Hyphomicrobiales > Phyllobacteriaceae > Mesorhizobium > Mesorhizobium sp. M7A.F.Ca.CA.001.08.2.1. Next base: position 1,400 of record NZ_RZPW01000211.1, read on the forward strand.
CGGGCAACCGGCCCAGTGCCCGAACGTGGGCCGCGCGCGCGGACCAAACGGCTGATGCTGGAGACGGCAACAAGGCTGATGCAGGCGGGCGTCACGCCCTCAGTCAGCGAGGTCGCCGAGGCGGCCGAGGTTTCCCGCGCCACCGCCTATCGTTACTTCCCGAGCCAGTCGGCACTGGTGCAGGCCGTCGTCGACGAGGGGCTGGGGCCAATCCTCACCTGGCAATCGACCTCCGCCGATGCCGAGCGCCGGGTCGCCGAGCTGTTCGACACGGCCATGCCGCGCATCGAGGCCTTCGAGGCTACGTTCAAGGCAGCACTGAAGCTGTCGCTCGATCAATGGGCGCGGCGTCAGGCCGGCACGCTGGGCGGTGAGCCCGCCTTTACGCGTGGCCACCGCATCGACCTGCTGAAGGATGCGCTCTCGCCGCTCAAGGGCCGTTTGCCGCCGCGCGACTTCAAGCGGCTGGCACAGGCGCTGTCGCTTATCTTCGGCGTCGAGGTGCTGATCGTGCTCAAGGATATCTGGGGGCTGGACAGCCGCCGGACGATGTCGGTCGCACAGTGGGCGGCCGGGGCGCTGGTGCGTGCGGCAGTGGCGGAATCGGTCGATGAAGGAGGCAGCTTCGATCCGAAGGCAGTCGTGAAATAGAGCCTAACTGGTTCGACCAGATTGGCATGCACACTACTGATCTTAGCGGTTGGGTGGGGTATTGGACAATACCCGATCATATCACTGAGTAGGAAAATCTTGGTAAAACAGGCAGATAAAGCGGTAATCCGATGGAAATGGCCACGTCAAGCTGCCAAGAAAGGGCTTGACGCGCATGCAAAATTGGTAATACCAGATTGGATCAGAAAAGCGGATCGAAAGTGAGGGCTGCGATCCATTTTCCGGCGGGGCGAGGAGGCTCGAAACCGGAAAGGTGCGATCACGGGAGGAACTACCAGGGCCGGCCACGTTGCCGGCTCGCACGATAAGGTAGAACGCGCACAAGGGAGGAAATCATTATGCGCAAGTTAGTGACCAGCGTACTTGCTGGTATCGGCTTAACGCTTGCCTGCGGAACGTCCGTTTACGCGCAGGAAAAGTCACTCACCATCTTCTGGGCTGAATGGGATCCCGCAAATTATCTGCAGGAGCTCGGCAACGAGTACGAGAAGCAAACCGGCGTCAAGATCACGGTGGAAACCACCCCGTGGGCCGATTTCCAGACCAAGGCCTTTACCGAGTTCAACGCCAAGGGCAGCGCCTATGACCTGGTCGTCGGCGACTCGCAATGGCTTGGTGCCGCCTCCGAGGGCGGTCACTATGTCGACCTCACCGACTTCGTCAAAGAGAACAAGGTTCTCGACAAGATGGCTCCGGCGACGGTCAAGTTCTACTCCGAATATCCCGGCAACAGCGGCAAATACTGGTCGATCCCGGCCGAGGGCGACGCCGTGGGCTGGGCCTACCGCAAGGACTGGTTCGAGGATCCGAAGGAAATGGAAGCGTTCAAGGCCAAGTATGGCTACGACCTTGCCGTTCCGAAGACCTTCAAGGAAATGACCGACATCGCGGAGTTCTTCAACAGGCCCGACCAGAACCGCTACGGCATCGCCATCTACACACAGAACCAGTATGACGGCCTGGCGATGGGCTTCGAGAACGCGCTGTTCTCGTATGGCGGTGAGCTCGGCGACTTCGGCACCTACAAGGTCGACGGCATCATCAACTCGGACAAGGCGGTGGCCGCGGCGGAAAACTACCGCAAGCTGTTCGGCTTCACGCCTCCGGGCTGGACCAACGCCTTTTTCGTCGAGAACAACCAGGCCATCACCGAAGGCCTGGCGGCGATGAGCATGAACTACTTCGCCTTCTTCCCCTCGTTGATCAACGAGGCGTCGAACCCGAACGCCAAGAACACCGGCTTCTTCGCCAACCCGGCAGGTCCAGGTGGCGAGCAGTTCGCCGCGCTCGGCGGCCAGGGCATTTCCGTCGTCTCCTATTCCAACAACAAGGAAGAGGCGATGAAATTCCTGAAGTGGTTCATCCAGGACGATACGCAGAAGAAGTGGGCGGCCCTCGGTGGCTACACCTGCAACAAGGCCGTGCTGGAATCGGCCGAGTTCCAGAACGCCACGCCCTACAACAAGGCCTTCTACGACACGATGTTCAAGGTCAAGGACTTCTGGGCGGTGCCGGAGTATGCGGAACTGCTGCAGCAGCTCAACCAGCGTGTCTATCCGTACATCGTAAACGGCGATGGTACGGCCAAGGAAATGCTGGATGCGCTGGCGAAGGATTGGGACGCCACGTTCAAGAAATACGGCCGCGGCCAATAACCGACATGTAGTGCGGAGGAGGCCTGCGCCTCCTCCGTTTTCTTTTTCAGGAATGGGAGCAGGTCTTGGCGACCACAATGATCACACCGCTGAATACCTCCTCCAGAGCCGCCTCTCGCGGCCTCAGCGACATTTCGATACGCAACCTCTTCATCATTCCGACGATCGTGTTCCTGATCGTCTTCAACATCTTTCCGCTGATCTATTCGCTCGGCTATTCCTTCACTGACTTCCGCGCATCGACCAATGCGCCGGCCAATTTCGTCGGACTGAAGAACTATCGCGAGCTCCTCAGCGACCCTTATATCTGGAACAATTTCGCGGTGACCGCGAAATACGTCATCGTCTCGGTCGTCGGTCAGGTTGTCGTCGGCTTTGGAACGGCAATGCTGCTCAATCGCACCATTCCGCTCAAGGGCCTGATCACGACATTGCTGCTCTTGCCGATGATGCTCTCGATGGCGGTGGTCGGCCTGTTCTGGAAGCTGCTCTACGATCCGTCCTGGGGTGTCATCAACTACGTGCTCGACCTCGGCAAATTCCAATGGCTCGGCGACCCGAAGATGGCGCTCTACGCGGTCGCGTTCACGGACATCTGGATGTGGTCGCCCTTCGTCATGCTGTTGTCGCTCGCCGGGCTTTCGGCGGTGCCGAAGCATCTTTACGAAGCTGCCGCGATCGACCGCGCCGGGCCGTTCTATACCTTCTTCCGCATCACGCTGCCGCTGGTCGCGCCGATCCTGATGATCGCGGTCATCTTCCGCACCATGGAAGCCTTCAAGACTTTCGATCTTGCCTATGTGCTGTCGACGCAGCCGAGCACGGAGGTGATTTCCATCCGTCTCTACAAGATGGCTTTCCAGGAATGGCAGACGGGGCGCTCCTGCGCGCTTGCCTATATCGTGCTGATCATGGTGCTGGCGATCACCAACATCTATGTGAAATACCTCAACAAAGTTAAGGAGCGCTGAGATGGCGGCCGTCCAGACTTCGGGTGAACGGGCGCTCAACAAGGTCGCTATTGTCGCCGTCCTTTTGGTGACGATCATCTTCCTGGCGCCGATCTACTGGATCGTGGCGACCTCGTTCAAGCCACGCAACCTGGCCACGACGATCCCGCCGACGGTGATGTTCGAACCGACCATCTCGCCTTTCGTCAAACTTTTCACAAAGCGCTCACAGTTGCGCAGCCCGCCGTCGGCCGAAGAATATGCCGCCGCCCCGTGGTGGGAACGCGTCGTGTTCGACGGCGGCGAGAAGATCGTGCGCGACGGCAAGGGCCAGGTGCAATGGTCGGGATATCCGAGCCGCTTCCTGAACTCGCTTATCATCGCCATCACCTCGACGGTGTTGGCGGTCGGCATGGGGACATTCACCGCCTATGGCTTCTCGCGCTTCAAGGTGAAAGGGGAGGCGGACCTGCTCTTCTTCATCCTGTCGACGCGCATGTTGCCGGCGGTGGTGGTCGCCATCCCGATGTTCCTGATGTACCGGGCAGTCGGGCTCAACGACACGCATCTGGGCCTGATCATTCTCTACACCGCCTTCAACCTGTCCTTCTCCGTGTGGCTGATGAAGGGTTTCATGGACGAGATTCCGAAGGAATATGAGGAGGCCGCGCTTGTCGACGGCTACACGCGCATGGAGGCGTTCTTCAAGATCGTGCTGCCGGAGGCCGCCACGGGCATCGCCGCCACCGCCGTGTTCTGTTTCATCACCGCATGGAACGAATACGCCTTTGCGCTGATCATGACCAACCGCCGCGCCCAGACCGCGCCTCCCTTCATCCCGAGCCAGGTCGGTTCGGGCCTGCCGGACTGGACGGTGATCGCCTCCGGAACCTTCCTGTTCCTGCTGCCGGTCGCCATCTTCACCTTCCTGCTTCGCAATCATCTGCTGCGCGGCATGTCCTTCGGAGCGATCCGCAAATGAGTTTTCGCGCCTTCAACCAGAAATACCTTGAGCCTGGGTCGCAGATACTGATGGTGCTCGGCATCGTCGCGCTCTGCCAGCCCTGGAACATGCTGCTGCACAGCTATGGCCTGACCATCATCCTGATCGGGCTCGTCGGCTTCAACGTAACCTCCAAGATCGCGCCCGAGGAGAAGGCCGGCACCGGCCAGGTGCGCAATCCGGGAGCACAGCATTGACCCAGATCGAGCTTCGCGGCGTCCAGAAATTCTTCGGCGCCGTCCAGGTCATCAAGGACCTGAACCTCAAGATCGCCGACAACGAGTTCATCGTGCTGCTCGGCCAATCGGGCTGCGGCAAGACGACGACGCTGCGCGCCATCGCCGGGCTGGAAACCATCGACGAGGGCGACATCTTCATCGACGGCAAGCCGGTGCAGCATTTGAAGGCCGCCGATCGCGACATCGCCATGGTGTTCCAGTCGTTCTCGCTCTATCCGCATATGAGCGTCTACGAGAACATCGCCTTCCCCTTGCGCGCCACGCGCAAGAGCAAGACGGAGATCGACAGCGAGGTGCGCTCCGTCGCCAAGACGCTGCAGATCACCGACCTGCTGGACAAGAAGCCGTCGGCGCTCTCGGGTGGCGACATGCAGCGCGTCGCCATTGGCCGCGCTCTGGTGCGGCGGCCGAAAGCCATGCTGATGGATGAGCCGATCGGCGCGCTCGACGCCAAGCTGCGCGAGGAGATGCGCGCGGAAATCAAGCGGCTGCACATCAAGCAGGGCTCGACCACCATCTATGTCACCCACGACCAGATCGAGGCCATGAGCCTGGCCGACCGCATCGTCATCATGCACGCAGGCGTCTTGCAGCAGGTCGGCACGCCCGACGAGGTCTATTCGCAGCCGGCAAATCTGTTCGTGGCGCAATTCGTCGGCAGCCCGGTGATGAATGTCACCGATGCGGCGGTGGCCGAGACGGCGTCCTCGGTTTCGGTGACGGTCGGTGGAGCCGCCGCCGGCTTCGAGTTCCCGCGAGCGCTGCTGTCGAAGCTCAACGGCCATGCCGGCGGCCAGTTGGCGCTTGGCATACGGCCGGAAGGCGTGCTCATCCGGCGCGAGGCGACCGAGGGCTTCGTGCCTGTCGACACGCATATCGTCGAGCCGCTCGGCTCCTTCGACATCGTCGATCTCAAGGTCGGAACCGAGTTGCTGCGGGCCCGCACCAAGAGCGGCTTCGTTGCCGGACCCGGTGAAAGGGTCTTCGCCAGGATCGACCCGACCCAGGCGCATTTCTTCGACAAGGCAAGCGGCAAGTCGCTCGAGGTGAGACTCTGATGGCCCATATCCAGCTCAAGAACATCTCAAAGACCTTCGGCAACCACACGGCGCTCACCGGGCTCGATCTCGATATTGCCGATGGCGAGTTCTTCGTGCTGCTGGGCGAGACGGGCGCCGGCAAGACGACGACGCTGCGGCTTATCGCCGGCCTGGAGAAGCCCAGCGAAGGCCAGGTCTTCATCGACGGCGTCGACGTTGCCGACTGGGGTGCGGCCGAGCGTGACGTGGCGCTGGTGCTGCAGCAATATTCGCTCTATCCGCGCTACACGGTGCGCGAAAATCTCGAATTCCCGCTGAAGCCGAAAATTCGCCGGCTACCCGACGCCGAGATCAAGGACCGTGTCGACCGTGCCGCCCGTACGCTGCGGATCGAGCATCTGCTCGACCGCAAGACGGATCGGCTGTCCGGCGGCGAGATGCAGCGCGTCTCGATCGGCCGCGCCATTGTGCGCAAGCCGCGTGTGTTCCTGATGGACGAGCCGCTGTCTGCGCTCGACGCCAAGCTGCGCGAGGCGCTGCGGACTGAACTGAAGAACCTGCAGATACAGCTCGGCGCCACCTTCCTGTTCGTCACCCACGATCAGATCGAGGCGATGTCGATGGGTGACAAGGTCGGCGTGCTCAACCATGGCCGAATCGTCCAGACCGGCACACCGCATGAGATCTACAACAATCCACGCGACACCTATGTGGCGAGCTTCGTCGGTTCGCCGCCGATGAACCTCATCGACGGCAAGCTCGTGAACGGCCGCGCGGTGATGGCGCCGCTGAATTTCGAATTGCCTTTTTCAGGGGGAGCCAAAGCGGGCGGGGCGACCGACGGTCGCCCGCTCGTCTTCGGCATTCGTCCCGAGGACGTCTATCTCGAGAGCGGCGCGCCGGTCGAGGCGCGTGTCCACGACGTCGAGAACCACGGCGTGGAAAAGATCCTGACGCTGCGCGTCGGAGACGCGACACTGCGTGCAACCGTGCCGGCCAGGACCGACGTCGCCATCGAGCAGGCGGTGCGCTTTGCCTGGAACCCCGACAAGGTGGTGCTGTTCGACAAGGGCAGCGGCGTCAGCTTGCGACACGCCTCGTAGCCGCATCCGAGCCTATTTCTGGAAGTAGGTTTCGTAGGGCGTGTCGTTGATCAGCAGGATCACGCATTCCGTGTCGGAGACGCAGGCGTCGTCATGCATCTCATTGGCTTTCTGGGTCCAGTAGGATCCAGGAGGCAGTTCGACCTTGGTCGCCTCGCCGCCATCCATCTGCCAGTGCGCCCACATCCCCTTTATGACCACCGCACGATAATCCGCGGTGTGCGCATGGACCGGTGCGCGCCAGTTGCCGGGAACCTTCAGCAACGTGCCTGCCGGACCCTTGGCCCGCTCGCCCCACAATGGGCCAAGACGATGCGGCTGGTCGGGTACTTCCGCCACATAGGGGATCTTGTCGGCCGGCAGGTAGCTGTCCTCGAGGGCAAAGGCGCGCCCGGGAACCGCAAGCATGACGGCGAGTGCGATGAGCTTCGGATGATTTGGCATTGGTTCTCCTCTTCGGACCGGCTTGCCGCCGGCCTCTCGCTGCCTGGTTCTGGCAAGCTATTGCATGCGGTTGGCCTGGCAATGGCATTGCGTCCGGAAGGCTTGGCAATTCATCCAGACCCGGCAATCCACGGCCACGCTGCGGCTGGTGCCGATGCGATTGATGC
>NZ_RZPW01000212.1:0-8670 GCF_003998455.1 Mesorhizobium sp. M7A.F.Ca.CA.001.08.2.1
ACCTTTCAGAGTGCGACCGCCAGTGACGACGATGGCTGCCATCACAGGGACCATCAGAACCGCCAGCGCGTGATGGAGAAGCCGCACCAGCTTAACCTATTGGCTTGCCCAGACAATCCGCGCCACCCATTCGACATCGCGCATGGGAATATCGCGGTCGGGATGATCGGGATTGAGCGAGACCAGCGCAATCGACCTGACGGTCTGGCGCTCGAGCACCTTGGCCATCACTTCGCCTGATGTGGTCTTGACGACGACGCGATCGCCCTTGCGGGTAACGGCGCCCGGTTCGACGATGAGGACGTCGCCATTGCGGTAGAGCGGCAGCATGGAATCGCCCTGCACCTGCAAAGCATAGGAACTCTCGGTCGATTGCGTCGGCAGTTCGATCAGATCCCAGCCCTGCCCGGCTGGAAAGCCGGCATCGTCGAAGAAGCCGCCGGCGCCGGCCTGGGCAAAGCCGAGCAGCGGCACGGAGCTTCGGCGGGCGACCGAAGCCGCATGGCTGGCCCCGGCCCGACCTTCAATCAAACCGGTGAATTCGTCGAGGGAAGCGCCCGTTGCCTCCATGATCTTTGCCAGTGATTCGGTCGAGGGCCAGCGCGGCCGGCCATCCGACGACAGGCGCTTCGACTTGTTGAAGGCGGTGGAATCGAGCCCCGCACGCTTGGCCAGCCCCGAGGCCGAAAGCGAATAGCGCTCGGCAAGAGCATCAATGGCAGCCCAGACACGGTCATGCGAGAGCATGTGTCGCTCTCCTTTGAACAGGAAAAAATACCTTCCCTGTTCTAACCCCGGACCGCCATCTTGTCCACAGTGCAAGGCTTACTCACGCCGCTTTCCTGGTCTCGCCTTTCGCATAGGGATCGAAGCGCTGGTAGAAGCTCTCACCCTTCTCGGCCATGTCGAGCAGCAGCTTGGGCGCCTTGAACTCGGCGCCGTATTTCTTCTGCAGGTTTCTGGCGATCTTGACGAACGCCTTGGCGCCGATGCCGTCGATGTAGGACAGCGCACCGCCGGTATAGGGAGCGAAGCCGAAGGCGAGGATCGAGCCGACATCGGCCTCGCGCGGGTCGGTGACGATGCCTTCTTCCATCACCCGGGCCGCTTCCAGCGCGATGGTGACCAGCAGCCGCTGCTGCAGTTCCTCATAATCGACCTTCTCGGGTGCAAGCTGCGGATAGAGATCCCTGAGGCCCGGCCACAGCTTCTTCTTGGCGGGCTTGGCCGGATAATCGTAAAAACCCTTGCCGTTCTTGCGGCCGAAGCGGCCGTGATCGTCGACCATGGTGTTGATCAGCGCCATCTGCTTGGGATCGACCGCCTTGTCGCCCAAATCCCTGATGGTCTGCTTCATGATCTTCTGGGCAAGGTCGATGGCCGTTTCGTCGGTCAGTGCCAGGGGGCCGACCGGCATGCCGGCTGCCTTCGCCGCGTTCTCGATCATCGGCGCGGGCACACCTTCGATCAGCATCTTGTAGGCTTCCGACATGTAGCGCAGCACGCAGCGGTTGACGTAGAAGCCGCGCGTGTCGTTGACGACGATCGGCGTCTTCTTGATGGCGCGAACGAAGTCGATCGCGGTGGCCAGCGCCTTGTCGCCGGTCTTCTTGCCCAAAATGATCTCGACCAGCATCATCTTGTCGACCGGCGAGAAGAAATGGATGCCGATGAAATTCTTCGGCCGCGCCGAATTCTTGGCCAGCGACGAGATCGGGATGGTGGAGGTGTTCGAAGCGAAGATCGCCGATGGCTTCAACACGGCTTCCGCCTGTTCGGTGGCGCTCTTCTTGACGCCCGAATCCTCGAACACCGCCTCGACCACCAGATCGCAGCCGGCAAGGTCGGCGTAGTCCGCCGTCGGCGTGATCAGCGACAGCAGTTTGTCCTTGTCCTCCGGCTTGGCGCGGCCCTTCTTGACCTGATCCGAGACCAGGCTGTCGGAATGCGCCTTGCCCTTGGCGGCCGACTCCAGATCACGGTCGAGCAGCACCACCGGGATGCCGGCCTTGGCGGTGACATAGGCGATGCCGGCGCCCATGAAGCCGGCGCCGAGAATGCCGATCTTCTTGAACTTGGTTTCGGGCACGCCGGCCGGGCGGCGGGCGCCCTTGTTCAGTTCCTGCAGCGACACAAACAACGAGCGAATCATCGCCGCCGCTTCCCTGGTCTGCATGATCTCGGTGAAATAGCGCTGCTCGATGCGCAAGGCGGTGTCGAACGGCACCAGCAGGCCTTCATAGACGCATTTGAGGATCGCGGCGGCGGCCGGATAGTTACCATAAGTCTCGCGGCGCAGGATGGCGATCGCCGGCGGCCACAGATTGAAACCGACCGGCGAATAGATCTGGCCGCCGGGCAGCTTGAAACCTTTCTCGTCCCATGGCGCCACCGGCTTCAGCCCATTCCTGATCATCGCCTTGGCGGTCTCGATCAACCTGGCCGGCTCGGCGATCTCATGGATCAGGCCCATCGACTTGGCCTTCTGCGGCGACAGCGTCTGGCCGGAGGTCAGCATCTGCAACGCCTGCTGCTGATCGGTCAGCCGCGGCACGCGCTGGGTGCCGCCGGCGCCCGGGAAGATGCCGATCTTCACCTCGGGAAGCGCCATCTTCACCTTGTCGCTATCGGCGGCGACACGGCCGTGGCAGGCGAGCGACAATTCGAAGGCGCCGCCCATGCAGGTGCCGTTGATCGCCGACACCCACGGCTTTCCGCAAGTTTCCAGCTTGCGGAACAGGCCGGTCATCATGCCGGCATTGTCGAACAGCGCCTTGGTCGCCTTTTCGGCGTCCTTGCCCTTTTCCGCGGCGAAGGTCGTCAGCATCTTCTGCAGCAAAGAGATATCGGCACCGCCGGAGAAGGTATCCTTGCCGGAGGTGATCACGGCGCCCTTGATGGCGGCGTCACCAGCCACCTTGTCGACAATGGCGTTCAATTCCCGCATCGCCTCTTCGGTGAAGACGTTCATCGAACGGCCGGGCATGTCCCAGGTGACCAGCGCAATGCCGTCGGCGTCGGTGTCGAGGGTGAAATTGGTGTAGCTCATCGTTTCTCTCCCCGTCAGACGCGTTCGATGATGGTTGCGGTGCCCATGCCGGCGCCGATACACAGCGTCACCAGAGCGGTGTTGAGATCGCGCCGCTCGAGTTCGTCCAGCACCGTGCCGAAGATCATCGCGCCGGTGGCGCCGAGCGGATGACCCATGGCGATGGCACCGCCATTGACGTTGATCTTGTCATGCGGAATGTCGAAAGCCTGCATGTAGCGCAGCACCACCGAAGCGAAGGCTTCGTTGAGCTCGAACAGGTCGATGTCCGAGAGCTTCATCTTGGCGCGCTTCAACAGCTTCTCGGTGACGTCGACCGGACCGGTCAGCATCAGCACCGGCTCGGAGCCGATGTTGGCGAAGGTGCGGATACGCGCGCGGGGCTTCAGCCCCATCGCCTTGCCGGCCTTCTTCGAACCGAGCAGCACGGCCGCCGCACCATCGACGATGCCGGACGAATTGCCGGCATGATGGACGTGGTTGACCTCTTCCACTTCGGGATGCTTCTGCACCGCGACCGCATCGAAGCCGCCCATTTCGCCGGGCATGACGAAGGACGGGTTGAGCGAGGCCAGCGACTGCATGTCGGTCGACGGGCGCATATGCTCGTCATGGTCGAGGATGGTCAGGCCGTTCTGGTCCTTGATCGGGATGACGGATTTCTTGAAGCGGCCATCCGCCCAGGATTTGGCGGCGCGCTTCTGGCTCTCGACCGCATAGGCGTCGACGTCGTCTCTGCTGAAGCCGTATTTGGTGGCGATCAGGTCGGCCGAGATGCCTTGCGGCACGAACCAGCCGGGCAGGCCGACCGAAGGATCCATGAACCAGGCACCGCCCGAGGCGCCCATGCCGACGCGCGACATCGATTCGACACCGCCGGCAATGACGATCTCGTCCGCTCCCTGCGCGATCTTGGCGGCACCGAAATTGATGGCGTCGAGCCCGGAAGCGCAGAAGCGTGAGATCTGCATGCCGGGCGCCTTGGTGTCGTAGCCGGCCTCGAAGGCGGCGGCGCGCGGAATGACCGAACCCGCCTCGCCGACCGGATCGACGCAGCCGAAGATGATGTCGTCGACGTTTGCAGTGTCCATCCCATTGCGGTCGCGCAGCGCCTCGAGCGTCTTGGCGGCAAGCCGCACCGCCGGCACCTCGTGCAGCGATCCGTCTTTCTTGCCCTTGCCGCGCGGTGTGCGCACGGCGTCATAGACATAAGCTTCAGCCATTTGCTTGCTCCTTGGGTTTGCCTGATGTCGCCTTCAGAGAGAGCGTCCGATCAGCAATTTCATGATCTCGTTGGTGCCGCCGTAGATGCGCTGGACGCGGGCGTCGCGGAACATGCGGGCGATCGGGTATTCATTCATGTAGCCATAGCCGCCATGCAGTTGAAGGCATTCGTCGACGACTTTTCCCTGCAGGTCGCTGAGCCAGTACTTGGCCATCGACGCTGTCACGGGATCGAGGCCACCCGCGATGTGGCGGGTGACGCAATCATTGTAGAAGACGCGGCCGATGGTGGCCTCGGTCTTGAGTTCGGCCAGCTTGAACTGGGTGTTCTGGAAATCGATGATCGCCTTGCCGAACGCCTTGCGCTCCTTGACGTAGTCGATGGTCAGCGCCAGCGCCCGCTCGATCATGGCGATGGCGCCCGTGCCGATCTGCAGCCGCTCCTGCGGCAGTTGCTGCATCAACTGGACGAAGCCCTGCCCTTCCTCGTGGCCGAGCAAATTGGAGGTCGGCACGCGCATGTCGTTGAAGAACAGCTCCGACGTGTCGTTGGCCTTGAGCCCGATCTTGTCGAGGTTACGGCCGCGCTGGAAACCTTCCACCTCGTCGGTCTCGACGACGATCAGCGAGGTGCCCTTGGCGCCCTTCTCCGGATCGGTCTTGGTGACGACGATGATGAAGTTCGCAAGCTGGCCGTTGGTGATGAAGGTCTTGGAGCCATTGATCTTGTAGTGGTTGCCATCCTTCTGCGCTCGCGTCTTGACGCCCTGCAGATCGGAGCCGGCGCCGGGCTCGGTCATGGCGATGGCGCCGATCAGCTCGCCGGTCGCCAGCTTCGGCAGCCATTTCTTTTTCTGCTCCTCGGAGCCGTAGTGGAGGATATAAGGCGCGACGATCGAATTGTGCAGGCCGATGCCGAACCCGTCGACACCGACATGGCCAATGGCCTCGATGATGGCGCTCTCATGCGCGAAGGTGCCGCCGGAGCCGCCATATTCCTCCGGCATAGAAGCGCAGAGCAGGCCGGCGGAACCTGCCTTCAGCCAGCTTTCGCGATCGACCATCTCGTTCTTCTCGAACTCGTCGTAGCGCGGCGCGATCTCCTCCGACATGAAGCGATGCGCCATGTCGTAGAGCATGCCGACCTCGTCCGCCGCCCAGGCGGGCTTCGGCAAAGAGAGCACTTCGGCGGGATTTGTCGCCACGATTTCCTCCGCGTATCGACAGACAGAAAGGCCAGTGAAGTCGAGCTTAGAACGCTTCCGCCGGCAGTGCCATCAATGTGTCGGCGCCGCTCGAAATGCGGGCGAGATGCGCCGACGTCTCCGGCATGATCCGCTCCATGAAGAAGCGCCCCGTCACGACCTTGTTGTCGTAGAAAGATTGCGCGCCATTGGCGTCCGTCTTGCCAAGTGCCACCTTGGCCATCTGCGCCCACATATAGCCCAGAGCGACAAGGCCGAAGAGATGCATGTAGTCGGTCGAGGCGGCACCCGCATTGTCGGGCTTGGCCATGCCGTTCTGCACCAGCCACATGGTCGCCGCCTGCAAATCGTTGAGACCTTTCTTCAACGCCTTGGTGAACGGCGCCATCTTCTCGTTAGCGCGGTTCTCCTCGCAGAATTCGCCGACTTCCTTGAAGAAGGCCTGCACGGCGCGGCCGCCATGCAAACCAAGCTTGCGGCCGACGAGGTCGAGCGCCTGGATGCCATTGGCGCCTTCATAGATCATGGCGATGCGGGCATCGCGCACGAACTGGCTCATGCCGTGCTCTTCGATATAACCGTGACCGCCGAACACCTGCTGCGCCATGACGGCGTGGTCGAACCCTTTGTCGGTGAGCACGCCCTTGACCACCGGCGTCATCAGGCCGGTGTAGTCGTCGGCGGCCTGGCGATCCTTGTCATCGCCGGAGCGGTGGGCGATGTCGGACTTGATCGCCGTCCACAGCGCCAGCGCGCGGCCGGCCTCGTTGAAGGCTTTCATGGTCATCAGGCTGCGGCGGATGTCGGGATGGACGATGATTGGATCGGCCTTCTTGTCCGGCGCCTTCGGCCCAGACAATGAGCGGCCCTGCAAACGGTCCTTGGCGTAGCCGACAGCGTTCTGATAGGCGATCTCCGACAGCGACAACCCCTGCAGGCCGACACCGAGGCGCGCCTCGTTCATCATCGTGAACATCGCCTTCAGGCCGCCGTTGGGCTCGCCGAGCAGCGTGCCCTCAGCCTCGTCATAGTTCATGACGCAGGTCGAATTGCCGTGGATGCCCATCTTCTCCTCGATTGAGCCGCAGGAGACGGTGTTCCTGTTGCCCGGATTGCCCGACGGGTCGAGCTTGAGCTTCGGCACGATGAACAGCGAGATGCCCTTGACGCCTTCCGGCGCACCCTCGATGCGGGCCAGCACCAGATGGACGATGTTGTCCGACATGTCGTGTTCGCCGGCCGAGATGAAGATCTTCTGGCCTGAAATCTTATAGGTGCCATCGCCGTTCGGCACCGCTTTGGTCCGCAACAGGCCGAGATCCGTGCCGCAATGCGGCTCGGTCAGGTTCATGGTGCCGGTCCAGGCACCCTCGATCATCCTCGGCAACCATGTCGCCTTCTGCTCGTCGGTGCCGTGGGTGATGATTGCCGCGATTGCGCCCTGCGTCAGGCCCGGATACATCATCAAGGACATATTGGCCGAGACCATATATTCGGCGACGGCGGTGTGCACGGCATAGGGCAGGCCCTGGCCGCCGAACTCGACGGGTGCGGCCAATCCCATCCAGCCGCCCTCGCGGTACTGGTCGAAGGCCTCCCTGAAGCCTTTCGGCGTGGTCACCGAGCCATCGTCGTGACGCACACAGCCTTCCATGTCGCCGACACGGTTCAGCGGATGCATGACGTTTTCGGCGAGCTTGGCGCCTTCGGCGAGGATCGCCTCGAGCACATCGGGCGTGGCGTCGGCAAATCCGGGAAGGTTCGAATAACGCTGATAACCCAGAACCTCGTTGAGCACGAACAGCGTATCCTGGACCGGAGCCCTGTATGTCGGCATGCTTTTTCTCCACCCTGCAAACCCGGTCCGAATGCCCCGAAGACAAGCCAGGGCGGCATGCGGACCCATATTGGGAGCGGGATAGCAAAAATTGACGTTTGCGTAAACGTCAATTTTCTCGATGCGACAAGATTCCCCGCCCCCTGGAGCAATGAGCGTAGCGGCGCGACGTTGCGCAAGCCAGCGCCGAAAGGCCATAAGAGTGGGCCAGGACAACGAAAAGCCGCGTGGCAGGCCACGCGGCTAGACAGAACTCGGACAATCAGCAGACGACTTGGTGTCTGGCGCAATTCCTGACGGAATTGCTTCAGCTGGCGGCGCTCGCCTGCGGCGCCGAACGCTCGCTCAGCATCTGGCGCACCGCCGACATCGAGCCGCTGAGTTCGTTGATGGCGTCGTCGATCAGCGCCCGTTGCTTCTGCAGGCGGGCAAGCTGCTTTTCCGACTTATCCAGCGCAAGCTTGAGCTGCTTGGTGTTTGAACCGGTCGGATCGTAGAGATCCATCATCTGCTTGACGTCGCGCAGCGAGAATCCGACCTTGCGGCCAAGCAGGATCAGCTTGAGGCGGGCCTTGTCGCGGCGCGTGTAGAGACGGGTCGAACCGTCGCGCTGCGGGTTGAGCAGGCCCTTGTCTTCGTAGAAACGCAGCGTGCGCAGCGTCACTCCATATTTCTTCGCCATCTCGCCGATGCGGACGAGGTCCTCGCCGGCTTCGGCAGACATATTGGTATTGGCCGCGGTCTCGCCGGCCGAGATAAGCTTCATGGTCACTGGCTTTCCCCGTCTGGTGGCGTCGCGGTCCTGGACCAGGCGTCGCCTGACTGGAAGCGGGGGCCTGCTTCCAGTCGTGGTTTCAACAAACAAATCGCAAACATGCGCTCAATGCGCCTTTTACGTTTACGTCAATTCTATACCGATTGCCGCAGGATGACGCAAGGGCGTTCTGCGCCCCGCCCTTTATGCCGCACCGTCAGGCCGGCAGCCAACATCCTTTCGATTTCTTAAGTTTGGTTAACGCGTTGTTTACCACGTTGGGGGAAATGTGGGCGCGTCGGCTACCCGTGTTTATCCTGTATCGAATTTTTCACGGTTTTTCGGAGCGCGGGCGAGAGCCCGGGAAGCTCGTCTTCCGCCGCGGCATCGCCGCCGGTCGCCTTCGTTCCGATAGGGACCTGGGGGAACTGGCCGCGAGCCAGCCATTCTGAAAGACGGACGCACCGATGAACAGCAAGCGGTCCTATCTCGATACACTCAATGCCGGCAGGCAGCGCAGGCCGCAGACCACGCTCGATCAGTTGAACCAGTCGCTGGAGACACTGGAGCAGCGGCTGGAGCGGACGCGCGAGGATCCGAT